>JANNGV010000083.1:0-4887 GCA_031404055.1 Chloracidobacterium sp. | reverse complement strand
CCCGTTTGTCAGCGCAAGCCCTTCTTTTGCGGCGAGCGTAATCGGAGTTAAACCAGCCTTTGCCAACACGTCTTGACCGCTGAAAATCTCGCCATTAAATTCCGCCTTACCTTCACCGATCAAAACGCACGCAAAATGTGCAAGCGGGGCAAGGTCGCCGCTGGCCCCAAGACTTCCCTTTTCCGGGATTTCGGGGTGAATACCGCGATTGAGAAATTCGAGTATCAACTCAAGCGTTTCGAGCCGGACGCCCGAATAACCGCGTGCAAGCGTATTCGCGCGGATCAGCATGATCGCACGAACGGTCGGAATATCAAACCGGTTCCTGACGCCAACGGCGTGGCTGACGACGATATTCCGCTGCAGCTGCCGAACCTCTTCTCGGCTGATTATCTTGTCCTTAAACGCGCCAAAGCCGGTGGTGATTCCGTAGGCAATCTCACCGCGTTCAAGCAAAATCTCGACGGCCCGCGACGAGCGGTTAACATTCTGCTTTGCCTTTTCTGAAAGAACGACGCGCGGCTCATTCCGCTGACCGTATGCGACGGCAATTACTTCGTCGAATGTAAGGCATTCTCCGTCAAGAACGATTTCCATTATTTAAACCCGTCAGTCGGAATTTCTTCATTTTCATTCCTCCGGTTCCGGTTTTCGTTCCTCCCGATCCGTGGTAAAAAAAATCAGACCGCAGAACAAGATGAATAAGAAGGAACAAGAAGAATGCGGCTTGCCTAGTTGACCAAAATACCTTTTTTTATAATGTGATGGGTAATAGCCCCGCCGAATTCATATGCACACTGGCGAAAATCATTCGTGTCTAAAATCAAAATATCGGCTTGTTTGCCAACCTCGATCGAACCTACCCTGTCGCCCAAACCAATAGCATGCGCCGCGTTTATCGTCGCGGCGTTCATTGCCTCGGCGGGCAGCAGCTTCTGGTAGCGGCATGCGATTGCCATTGACACCGGCTGCGACGGGCACGGAGCGGAGCCGGGATTGTAATCGGTCGAAAGTGCAATGGCGCAGCCGGAATCGATCAGTTTTCTGGCGTCGGCAAAATCTGTATTCCCGAAATTGAAATTGACAGTCGGTGTGACGATGCCGATCGTCTCTGAATCGGCCAACAAGGCGATCTCTTCGTCGGATATCGTATCAAGATGGTCGATTGAACATGCTCCCATTTCTATCGCAAGCCGCGAGCCGCCGAGATTTGTGAATTCGTCAACGTGAGCTTTCACTCCGAACCATAGGGCTTTTGCCGTCCGCAAAATGCGCTCGGATTGACCTAAATCGAACGCATTTTTCTCACAGAAAACGTCAGCGAAGAACGGTGTCTTTTGTACAGGAAAATGCGTCGTCTGATACCAATCCCAAGCCCTTGGAAGCATTTCGCCGCAGATCAGATCGACATAAGCCTCGCTGTTTTCCCTAAACTCAACTGGAATCGCGTGAGCACCGAGAAAGGTCGGAACAAGATCAATCGGATGGCCGCGGTCAAGCTCGGCAATAGCTTGAAGCATCTTCAATTCAGTTTCAGTATCAAGGCCGTAACCTGTCTTTACCTCGGCGGTCGTTGTGCCGCAGGCGAGCATTTTGTTCAGGCGTTCGAGGCTTTGGACGATCAATTCCTCCAGGCTTGCGGCCCGCGTTTGATTGACCGTCGAAATAATTCCGCCGCCATTTGCCAGAATTTCCAGATAATCGGCACCTTTAATTTTTAGCTCAAACTCATTCAGCCGGTCGCCGGCAAAAACTATATGCGTGTGCGGATCGACAAAGCCCGGGCAGACGGCGCGGCCGCCAGCGTCCATCACGTTATCAGCTTCAAATTTTTCTAAGATGTCGCGCGACCACCCGAAATCGGCAATTTTGCCGTCGATCACAGCTACCGCCGCATTTTCAACTACGCCGACGTCCAGCATTTCCGCGCCACGCTTCGGTTTACCGCCGGACGCGCACGTGACGAGCTGTCCGATATTTGATATTACGAGATCTGCCTTCATTCGCATTGAAATGGAAAACGAGCCGATTTTTCTACCAAGATACTAACACGATAGAAAAGCTTGACTGAATTGAGGAAATAAATTGCCGTGACAGTCCGGAAAAAGAAGAATAAGCACGAATATTAGGAACAAAACAGATATTGTAATCAGAGCTTCAGTTCGGCTATCTTTTTGTGAATCTCCGTTGTTTGCATGAGCGCGGCGGAACCGTACCAGGGAACGAATTCAACGACCATCATCCCGGCTTTTACAACGGGGTCGGTGTCGGTGAGCTTTTTCGCTTCTTCTACGGTTGTGACGTTTAAGATGAACAAGCCGCGAAATTGTATATCGTTCTTGCCGAACGGTCCGGCGACGGCAAGTTTTCCTTCCGCCGCAAGCCGACTCATGTTGGCCATGTGGCCTTTGAACATTTCTTCGCGTTCCTTCCCTATTATCTCGGCGTCCTTCGGGCCGGTTTTCAGGATCGCCAATACATAGCTTTTCATCCCGTATTTGTCGGCACCGAGCTTTTTCGCAAGTTCGGCGTCGAACTGTGCATTTCTCGGCTTCTCGGCGGTTTGTGCGTTTACGAAAATTCCCAACAAGGTGGCGATGGCAGCAATTGAAATAATGTGTTTAATTGATCTCATAATTTTACTCTTACGGAAAATATTCCGGCAAGGTTCTCACGATTTTTGAGCAAAGGGCTGAAGAATTCAAATGCTGAAGCTAAGCATGCAAGGTGTGAGCTAGTCCTCCTGGCCAGCGCTGACTTTGAAAATAATCGCTTTATACTTGTTATAGAGAAACGAAATAACTAGAAGCAAAATGCCGAGTGATATAAAAAGTATTGTTTTCGGTATCGTATCCAGGTCCGCAACGTCGTATAAGAATAGTTTTACCAGCGTTACAGCCAGCAAGGCGATCGCTCCGATACGCAGATATTTTTTATTCTTCGCGATACCGATACCGATCAGCAGCAATGCATACAAGCCCCATAGAATACTCAGCCCCAGTTTATAAGCGTCGGGAATGTAGAATTGGCCCATCAGGTTGACCAATTCACAGCTTGCAACGATAAATATCGTCGAGTAAAACACACCGTCAAAGCTCATTCTAAGATGCTCTGCTGGGATCGAATCCGTAAGGAGTTCATCCCGGCTGTATCTGAAAAGAGTGTAAAGCAAGACGGTAGCAAACGCGTATGAAATGTATCGGATCGCAATGTTCAGCGGCCCGGCAGTGAATTCTCCCCCTTGCTCGCTCAGCATATAGCTTTCCCGAAGTTCATAAAAAAACAGCATGCCGGCGGTAACGAATATCAAAAGGGCGAGAAGGCTGAAACCGACGCCCGCGATGGCCAGAATTTTCGATCTAACTTTTTGCGAATTTACGAACCACATCGCGATGAGGAAGAACATCGTGTAGTTCAATTGCCAAAGAATATTGAACCGGAAATTGATCGTTCCGGCAAAATCGATGAGCGTACCAGCGCTTTCGACCAGGCGTTGGATGTGATGATAATTGCTTATCTCGATGCGGAAGGTGTTGTAAAGAACCAGAAGCCCGATGCCGGCGACCGCATATCCGAAAGGCCGCACCAGATCTACGTCGATTGCGGCCTCGTAGCGTTTGTCCCGATTGGTCACATAAATAAAAGCGAACGCCGCAATAAAAACTAGGGCGGTAATAAAATCGCCGTTTGCCATCGGCTGACGGTTAAATTCGCTGACGTACATCGTACGGTCGCTGTAAGCCAAGGCCCAGTCGGCTAAAAGACTGCCGGTCGCGAGTATCATTATCGGATATGAAAAATATTCGAAAAGCCATATCTGTCTAACCCGCCCAAACCAGAAAAGCAGGGCCGCCTCTACCGACCAGATAAGCGTCACATAGTTGCCGTCAAACTGGACCGGTATTGTAATCGTCGCAAAGGTGAGTATCAGGACCGTCAAAACCTGTATCACATCGACGGCGGAAGATTTGAGCCGCATTACCACTTGAGCCACCAAAAAATGCATCGCCGCGTGAGCGGCGGTGAAGATTCCGCCAAAGCCGTTCAGGCTTTCGCGGCTGTCCATAATTCCGTACCCGACGCCGTAGAATATAAATGAATTGGTCACCAAAAGCCCGGAGTTTTCGACCAGGCGCACCTCGTCCGTCATCAGCCGGTAAATGATCGTGGCCGCATAATAGACCGCAAAGAATACGGGGGCAAATATCGCGGCAAGGTAAAAATGCTCCTCCACCCGGTATTTGGTCAACAGCCATGAGCCAAAGATCAGCCAGGTAAACGGATAGGACAGATAGACAAGTGCACGACCGTAGAAACGGTATGACGTGAGCAGTATCGCCAGCGACATTGCCGCCAAATAAGTAAAAAATGCCGTGTATTCGTGGATGTCCGCACGAACGTCGCTAATCGCAAAACAGAAACCGTAAAAAATGAAGGCGGTGACGAAGATCGAGATCAGATTTTCCGACTCTCCGCTTTCCTCGTGCAGTACGCCGTGGATGATCTTTGTCGCATAAAATATCGCGAAAAAGATTGCGAGAAATATGAGAGCGAGATAAAAATGCTCGGCGGGCGAATATTTGGAAATGAACCAGCCGAAGAATATCAACCACGTAAATCCGGACGACGTATAGAACAAAGCCTTCCAGTATTTTTTAACGGAGATTGCCAGAATTCCGGCGTTTATTATCGCCATATAGGCGAACAGAATTAGATAGTTACCCGAATTATCGCTCAGCAAAAACGGCACCGCGTACGCTCCGACCAAACCAATGTGCGCGATGATCTGGCGGTCATATACCAATGCCGCGGCGACGGTAAATACCGTAAACATCGCCATTAACGCAAAAGCGGCGGATTGCGGTATAAGTTCGTACGACGCGTAGG
>JANNGV010000082.1:0-5467 GCA_031404055.1 Chloracidobacterium sp. | reverse complement strand
CGCGGATCGGGGCAGAATCGGGATGAGATGCCAGGTTATCTATATCGTCGACGGCTTTTTGAAGGAGCTTCTTGATGTCCGACAAAAGTTCGAGACGCGTACCTTTAGGCGGGTCGCCCCAAACTTCCGAAGTCTTTTGGGCATCTTTCCAGCCTTTTACATCAATACCTGCAACTGCAAACCGGCGATCGGCCATTCGGGTCAGAACCTCGATGCGTACATCTATGTCCTGAGCATCGCGAATTATCTCGATCTCTTCCTCGGTCATAAAATCGCGCCGCTGGGCTTCCGCCGCGGTCGCAAAAGCGACGATGCTGCCAGCAATTGCGAAAAGCACGGCCGCAAATCGGAATGAATTTCTAAAAAACGATTTCATGGTTTTGTTCGGGGAATAACGCTGTCGCTAAACATCGGCTCGACAGCCTTTGCTCTGGCATCGCGCAAATATATGATCAGATTCCTTACATAAAGTTCATATCTCAGCGGCAGGTCACGCCTGATCAGCTCAAGCCTTGGCCGGTATTCGCGAATGCCGATCTCAAAACGCTTATAGTTATTGAGGACTTTTCCGCTGTTTTCGTTGCCGCTGTCGAGATACGCGAGCGTGTTGTCCATCAGCCCGTGAAAACCGCCGAGCTGCTTGAACATGTCATCAAATTGTTCCTGAGCGTGTAAGGTCTCGGCCTGTCTGAGGCGGCCGGCCATGAGTTCAAGTGCAAGTTTTGTACGTTTTTTAACGTCCGTAATCGCATCGAGCTGAGTCCGCTCATCCTTCGAAACCGTTCGCAGCGGTGGCGGAGCGATGTCCTGATCTTCCGGTTGACAGTTGATCAGGGTTGAACCTGCGTGCAACAATAAAATAACCGAAACGCTCAACAGGATTAGCCGAAATCCGTCCACCGTTTCGCGGAAGTTTGGTTTGGGTGGGAATCGCCTGTTTGTCATTGTGGGTTTGACAACTTTCATGCTTAGGTTCGCTTTCCTTTTTTGTCCTTGATCTGTTTGTGCAGGCCGGGAAGCCGTAAATTTACCTTATCGATCTCCAGTTTGTTTTTATCGGCATCGGCGATCCGCAGGAACTGCTGATAGTTCGCCATCGCATCCAGATACTCCGTCAGATGATCATGGGTTATGGCCAGGAAATAAAATGCCGCCGGCAAGGTCGGTTGTTTTTCGGTGATCCACTGATATTCCAGCTTAGCTTCCGGATACCGCTTTAGCTGAAACAGCGCCGTCGCCAGATTTGCCCTGATCGTAACATTGTCAGGCGAAATTGTTTGAAGCCGTCGAAGGAGATCGACCGCTTCGACAAACATTTTGGCTTGAACAAGCGCCCCGCCATAGCCGATCGCATGACTGATGTTTTGGGGATCGGCCTCGGAAGCCCGGCGGCAAAGGTCTAAAGCCTTTGCCGGATTCCCGGTCCGCAGCGCCGAGCACAGCCGACCTAAAATGAATGAGTCCGATGCGTTCTTTTCGAGATGCTTCTCAAGTTCCGCGACGCTCTGTGAACTGCTTGCAAGAATCTTATCACGTATGGCAACAACGTCCGGTGACGGATTGACGATCGAACTGAGAGCGGCCAACGCATCGTCCGCCTTGCCCCGCACAAAAAGTAGCCGGGCATTCAGGACCTTTACGTTTACAGATTTTGGTGCGATCACTTCGAGTGTTGTAATTGTCGCTTCCGCACTTGCGGTATCGCCTTCGTCCAAAGCGGCGCCCGCTTTCTCAAAAAGTGCGAATTGGTTCTTCGGCTCCAGTTCCAGTGCCTTTTCAAAACTTACCCGGGCGGCTTTCTTTTCACCCAGTGAGCTTTCCAGGGCACCGCGGGCGGCCCAGATCGACGCGGTCGTTTTCGCCTTTCCCGTCAATGCCGCAATTCGGGCAAGCAATTCGCGGAGGATCTCGGGTTTTGCCTTTGTTTTAAGAAGCAGCTCCGTCAATGCCGAATAGGCGGGGAAGTTTTGCTCGTCCAGCGATATTGCTTTTTGAAGTATTTTTTCCGCCTCGGCATTCTGCCCCTTACCGACCAATATCGAACCAAGGTTGGCAAGGGCGAGCGTCCAGTCCCCGCGAAGCTCAACCGCCCGCCGGAATGATTTTTCGGCATCGTCGATCCGGCCAAGCGAAACGAGGGCATTCCCACGCTGGAGTTCAGCTTCAGGAAACTCGGGGAAGATAGCGATGGCCTTGTCGTAAAGATCGATCGCCTCGGCGAGTTGACCTTTTTCATGAACATCCTGGCCTTTTTGAAATAGTGCGATCGCCTCAGCGGACTTATCTTCATCCTCTGACTGACCAAAACTATCCGATGCAAGACAGGGCATCAGCACGGCAATAGCGAAAATGGCCGTCGAAATATGTCGCCGTAAACTTATTCTGAAAGGAAAAGTGTCGTTCATTGTTCCTGATTGAAGGCTTCAATCGTATCATTTGACAACTAAAAGTTCTAATTTTTCTCGCTTTTATCGTACCAAAGTTTTCGATCCTATTGGTTTGCGTTCTCTCTTGGGCGTAAGATAAGATTTTTAAATTGTGCGAATACCGAGATTCACAATATCCCAAGGCGGAAAATGATCGCTGCACCGCAAAAACAACTGTACAAGCCAATTACAAATTCTGCCGCGGAAAAAGAACTCGAACTGCGCCGTATGATGCGCAAAATGCGGCGGGTGTTGGTCGCCTACTCGGGGGGCGTCGATAGCTCGTACCTTGCGCTAATTGCAACGCAGGAACTTGGCCTCGACGCTCTTTGCGTAATGGGACTTTCGCCGAGCGTTTCTGAATTTCAGCGTGGTGAGGCTAATAAAACGGCCGAGTTCGGAGCGTTTAATTTTCAAACAATCGATACCGCCGAGCTTGACGACCCGGAATACCGGGCAAATCCGCAAAACCGCTGTTATTTCTGTAAATCGGAGCTATACGACAAGCTTTCCGCTCTCGCCGCGGAAAAACAAATTGAATTCGTGATTGACGGCACTAATTCCGATGACACGGGCGATCACCGGCCGGGAAGAGCGGCGGCTGAGGAAAGGAAAGTGATGAGCCCGCTGGTCGAGGCGGGTTTGACAAAGGACGATATTCGACAACAAAGCAAGCTTCACGGACTATCAGGCTGGGACAAGCCGGCGAGTCCGTGCCTTTCGTCACGCATAGCTTATGGCGTACCGGTGACAATCGCCAGGCTGTCGCAGGTCGAGAAGGGCGAAGATGTTTTGCGTTCGTACGAATTTACCGAGTTTCGTGTTCGCGTTCACGGCGATTTAGTTCGCATTGAGATCGCCCGAACAGAAATGAAAAGGGCGTTGGACGTAGACATGGTCGAACATCTGACAAAAGCATTTAAATCACTCGGCTTTAAATACGTGACCCTAGATCTCGAAGGATTCCGTTCCGGCGCGATGAATTCAGCGCCTGAAGTTAAACTACCATTGCAGAAAATTTATCGAAAAGAACAATTGGAGAAAGTATAAAAATGGCAAATCCGATGGCCGACGAAATGCGGCGTTTTAAGGGAAGCGACGAAAAGAACCCATTTGAAGCAATGAGCGAGCGGTTTGATCGGGCCGCTCAGTTATTGGGACTTGACGCGGATCTTTACGCTGTAATGCGAGTTCCGAGCCGCGAGATAAAGGTTTATATCCCGGTTAGGATGGACACCGGTCATCTTCAGGTTTTTGAAGGCTATCGCGTTCAGCACAATTTTGCCCGCGGACCGGCCAAAGGCGGCATTCGTTATGCCCCGGACGTGACGCTTGACGAGGTAAAGGCTCTTTCTGCGTGGATGACTTGGAAGTGCGCCGTCGTAAACGTGCCCTTTGGTGGCGGTAAGGGCGGTATCATCTGCAACCCGCAGCAAATGTCGCTTGGTGAATTGGAGCGGATGACGCGGCGTTATACGGCTGAGTTGATTGACTTTATCGGTCCCGATAAGGACGTTCCGGCTCCCGACATGAACACCAACGAGCAGACGATGGCCTGGATCATGGATACATTTTCCATGCATGCCCGTCATACCGTTACCGCAGTTGTGACCGGTAAACCGGTGGCTTTAGGCGGCTCGCTCGGCAGGCGCGAGGCGACCGGGCGCGGTGTTTTGTTTTGTGTAAACGAAGCGATCAAGAGATTTGACCTGACGCCGGAGCAAACTTCGGTAGTTGTTCAGGGATCGGGAAATGTAGGCGGGATCGGTGCTCAATTGATGCACGAGAAGGGTTATAAGGTTATCGCCATTTCTGACGTCGGAGGCGGTATTCATAATCCTGACGGGCTTGATATTCCCAACGTCCTGGATTATCTGCAGAAGAACCGAACGCTGGAGGAATATCCCGGAGCCGAACAGGTCTCTAATAAGGATTTGCTCGAGATCGAGTGTGACGTGCTTGCCCCGTGTGCGACGGAGAACCAGATCACATCCGAAAACGCCGACCGCATCAAGTGCAAAATACTTGCTGAAGGGGCGAACGGCCCGACGACGCCTAAAGCCGATAAGATATTGCACGATAAGGGGATATTCGTTATTCCTGACATTCTTGCGAATGCCGGCGGCGTGACCGTTTCTTACTTTGAATGGGTTCAAGACCGCATGGGCTATTTTTGGCAGGAGAGCCAGGTTAACGCCCGTTTAGAGGAAAAAATGGTCGCCAGTTTTAACGAGCTTTGCCATTTTGCGACCAAACATGGGGTCGACACGCGAACTGCGGCATACATGCTGGCGATCGACCGGGTGGCCTACGACACTAAAATGAGAGGTATTTACGCGTAAAGAAAAATCACCTAATCTGTTAAAAACGCTTGATTTTGCAGTCTGGTTACGTTAAGGTCTTAAAAAGGGCCAGTCAGGCGCGGGATGAAAATTTTGTCGCGCGCTTTGATTATTGCCTTATCAATTTGTAATATTGATCTTTTTGCAGATACGCTTATTTTTTCTAACTGATCGGGTTGGCAAGAATTTTGGCGTATGTAATAATTGCGTAGCCTATTGAAATAAAGGTAGTTCTTGTTTTTATAGCTACGAATTGAAATTTAATTTTTTATCACGGCGGAGGAAAATGATGAAACTCGCTTATAGAGTGTATATTGTTACGCTGGTCTTGTTAACGTTCGTGTTTGCCGCTTCGGCGCAGGATGTTAAAAACCCAAGATCGGCTAAGGACGACAGAAATACGGCACCGACTGTCGGAACAGGAGGTCCGGTTGGAGGCCCGACTGGTCTTTTTACTGTTTATGATGGACAAACCTTGAGACGGGGCGAGTTCACGTTCAGTGCTGCTTACAGCAATTTTGATCGCGACCCGGGAAATGTAGACCTTACGGAAATTCCGGTAAGCTTCCAAGTAGGATTGACGGACAATTTTGAATTGTTCTTCAACACCGACGCTTACAGGGCCGTTAAGGTAAACTCGCCGCGGAACCTTTCAGGCTTTTATCTACCAAACTCGCGAGTACGCTTTAATGGAGTTCT
>JANNGV010000081.1:0-3598 GCA_031404055.1 Chloracidobacterium sp. | reverse complement strand
CCGCCATTCCGGATCGATCCTTTCGCCGTTCTTTGGAAACGGAATCGTCTTGCCGACTTTTTCAAGTGCGTTCGATCTGAGAGCCGGTTCCCACGGTAAGCTTCCCGTCCACGCCGCCGGATCGGTCGGCTGCCCGTCATAATGCGCGTAGAAAATAACGGTCTTCGCCGCACCCGGGGTCATCCATTCACCATAAACCACCGGCGGAACTTTCTTATCAGCTGTCTCAAGCAGCCGGGGATTCAAACCAGCCTTGCGCATTCGCTCAACAAGAAAGCCGGCGTTTCGGCGGATATTTGGGGTGTCGGAAACGACGTTCGGGATGGAGAGGAATCGAACGTATTCAGTAAGGAGACGATGTTCGTTGGTTTGCAGATACTCGCGGACTGACTGGGCGAACGAAGCCTGGCCAACTAAACCTAGACAAAGAATAAGGTAGATAACGCTTCTAAGCTGAATCATTTCGGTTTCTGTGCGTAGCTAAGCGATCGTACTCCTCATCTGCCCAGGATGATTCTGACGTCAACAGGGCCTCGTCTAATTCCGCAATTTCCTCTTCAAGATAGCGTTGCCTCGCGCGAGCTTCCTCCATTTTGCGATTAGATTCCCGAAGGCCTGCTTCGGCTTCCGACAGATTATTATGAAGCTGCGCTAACTTTTTTATTTCCGCAACTGTTAACTCTTTCCCCTTTGCCTCGGCGGCGTATCGCAACGCTTCAGTGAAAGTGTAGTGTCCCCGAGGTAAACGCTTACGTCGTGTGGTCGTTTCCCAGGCGACTCTCCGGGTCATCTGTATCCACCCTTCGATAATCGGTTCAAAGAGGTCTCGACGAAATTCTGGGTCCGACGAGGGAAGAAATTCACGCATCTTTTCTTCGAGCCATTGCTTATCACGAAGCGTCACATCTGAACCACCTGCCACTAGCCTTATTGCCGAAGCTGTAAACCTGCTATTTGTTACGACGATACCTTCATCGCAGCCGTAATGGCGCATGGCCCCAAGAACCTCCTGAACTGCGCTATTTCCGACAGCGCCATTCCAACGCTTGGCCTGTATAACCGTAGATACACCGCTAGGAGAAAGGCAAATAATATCGCCACCTTGATCGTTGGCTGGAGTCATGCGGATATCGGTATAACCTATATATTCAAACAACGTCCAAGAAATTCTTCAAACTGCCGACCGGTCATCAACGACACGTCGTCGAAGCTTCGAGAGGCGTGATAGGCTTGCCAAATCGCATAATCAATCTCATTCGAGCGACGCTGCTTTTCGTCCTTCCACTCGTTCCACTTTCGTTTGAAATAAGCAATCACGATTCAATCAATGCGATCATGTAGTCCCGATATTCAATACTTAACCAAATCTAGCACGGCCTTTTCCACATCATCCGACTGCGGAAGAATGAAGTCTTCCAATTGCGGCGCGTATCCCACGAATGTATCGGTCGCACCGACGCGGCGGACTGGGGCGTCGAGGTATTCGAAAAGCTCGTCCGAGATGCGGGCGGCGATTTCGGCGCCGTAGCCGTAGGAGATCGGGTCTTCGTGGGCGACGATGACGCGCGTCGTTTTTTTGACGGAGTCGGCGACGGCTTCCCAATCGTAAGGCACGAGTGTGCGGAGATCGATAATCTCGACCGAAATTCCCTGCTGTTCAAGACGTTTTGCGGCTTGGTTGGAGCGTTCGACCAGGGCACCGTAAGTGATGATGGTCACGTCAGAGCCTTCACGGACCGTCTTTGCCTTGCCGAACGGAATAAGGAAATCCTTCGAAGGGTATTGCGATTTGTTATAAACCTGGCGGTAAAGATGTTTATGTTCCAGGAACATGACCGGGTCATCGCAGCGGATAGCGGTCCGCAGCAACCCATTGGCGTCGAGCGCGGTTGACGGATAAGCGATCATCAGCCCAGGCGTGTGCGAAAAGAGCGTCGTGCCGGATTGTGAGTGATAAACGGCGCCGCCTTTTAGATAACCGCCGACCGGAACACGCATGACCATCGGGCATTTCGTGTCGCCGTCCGAACGCCAGCGCATCACCGCGACCTCGTTTCGGATCTGGTGCATCGCCGGGAAAATGTAGTCGAAAAACTGGATCTCGACTACAGGTTTCAGATTGCGCATTGCCATTCCGACCGCACGGCCAATTATGTTTGCTTCGGCGAGAGGCGAATTAAACACGCGTGCCGAGCCGAATTTTCGCTGAAGATTAGCCGTCACCTTGAACACGCCGCCCTTGCCCTTAAGTTCATCAAGATATTCCTCGCGTGAAACGTCGGCGACATCTTCGCCAAAAACGACGATGCGTGTGTCACGCTCCATCTCTTCGTGCATGCAGCGGTTTATCAGATCGACCATCGTACCCGCGTTGCCAGAAAGCTCGGCGCCGTCTTCGGTGTCGAAAAGGTTGCGGTCGGTCGGGTCGATATCCGGCGAAAACACATTTCTCAGGGCTGTTTCGGGTGCGGGCTGCGGTGTTTCGATGGCGACATCCGCGGCCTTTGTGACCTCGTCGTCTATCTCTTTACGCAGTTTTTCGAGCGTTTCGGATTTGGCAATTCCCTCGGTCATCAGAAACTCGGCATAGGTTTTGATCGGATCGATCGCGGCGTCGGCCTGCAGTTCTTCGGCCGGGCGATAGAGCTTTTCGTCATCGGAAAGCGAGTGCGAATAGGGGCGGACAACTTTTGCGTGGATAAACGCGGGGCCTTTGCGTGCACGGCAATATTCGACCGCTTTTTTGAACGCAGCGTAAGATTCGAGCGGGTCGGTTCCATCAATTTTCTGAATCTGCAGGCCGGGGAAACCCGCAACCAGCTTTGATATATCACCGCCCGCGGTGCCGACCTCAACGGGTGTCGAAATCGCATAGCCGTTGTCTTCAACAAGAAATATAACCGGCAGTTTCAGGTTGCAGGCGGAATTTAGCGCCTCCCACCATTCGCCTTCGCTGGTCGTGCCGTCGCCGACCGACATATAAACGACCTCGTCGCCCTTGAATCCGGTGATCTTGTCCTGCAATTCCTTGACGATGGCCGCACGCGTTCCAGTTTCAGCCGCACCGACCGCATGAAGTGCCTGTGATCCTGTGCATGACGATTGCGAAGGCACATTAAGCCGCGTACAGCCCCAATGTGAAGGCATTTGACGGCCGTGCGAATTCGGGTCCGGCTCAGCACCGACCGACGACCAAAGCATTTCCTGCGCCGTCATTCCAAGCCCTATCATCAATGCACGGTCGCGATAATACGGGAAGAACCAGTCGTAACCAGGCTTCATGGCAAGCGCGGCCCCGGCAAGCACGCCTTCGTGCCCGGCACCCGATATCTGGAAAAAGATCTTGTTTTGGCCCTTTAGCTGGATCTCTTTATCGTCGATGCGGCGTGACATATACATCGTGCGATAAAGCCCGACAAGCGTTTTTGTATCAAGCCCGTACGTTTTGTCGATGCCCTTCGCCGCCGCCTTTGTCGCCCTCAAAGGCGTTTCGGCAGCCGTTCCTTTCGCTGTCTTGTGCGTCTTTGCATTCTCGACATAGCCGTCGCCGACGGTCGTGTTCGCCTCTTCGGTCACAATCATCCCGCCATTCGTCTTC
>JANNGV010000080.1:0-6677 GCA_031404055.1 Chloracidobacterium sp. | reverse complement strand
ATGGAGAGGTTTTGATAGGTTCATATTTGCCTTTTTTATTGCCTCATACCCGGTCAATCAGGCCGTCACTGCCCCACTATTTCCCGGAGCTGTTGCAAGCGAACCGTGCCGCAGCAACCGCCCGAGGTGTCTACAATCGGCAACCGCTCCTGAACAGCGGCATTGTGACGTGACCAATTTACGGCCGAGTCCGAACAACGGCTGGCTGTTGATAGGCCGATAAAAAATCGCCGCGCAGGGCCATTTGTCCCTGGCGGGTAAAGTTGATTGACTCGCCTAAAATTCGCGCGGCTTCTTCCGGTGCGTGAAACCCCATCGAATTCTCCGCCTCCACGAAATCCAAATAGAACTGCGCCTTTCGTTGAAAATCGCGCGAGGCAGTTAATTCCGTATCCGTCTTTCCGGCGGTTTTTGCCTTCTGTATATCATTTATCAAATCCATGAGCGCGTTCATCGCTATATTTCGCAGATTGTATGTGCGTTCCTGAATCGTTTCGACGCGGAACTTTAACTCGGCTTCGTCGGCTTTATGGCAAGTCTGGCAAGACTGATTTATGGTTAGCAGCGGACTGCGAATGTGGTGACTGCTGATCTTCATCGCGCCGCTGCGTTCATACGGCATATGACAATCGGCGCAGGATACACCGGCGCGGGCGTGTATGCCCTGATTATACATCTCGAATTCGGGATGCTGCGCCTTCAAAACCTCCGCGCCCGTGCGTGCGTGAACCCAGTCCTTATGCTTCACCTCGTCGTAGTAAGCCAAAATGTTTTCGACCTTTAAGCCCTTTGCCCAAGGATACGTCAGCTCTTTACCCTCGCCTTTAAAGTAGTATTCGACGTGGCATTGAGCGCAGGCGTATGTCCGCATCTCTTGGCGCGTCGCGTCACGGTTGACATCATAATTTTGAATTCCTTGCGTCGCCTTGAATGCCTTGATCCCTTCCATAAAAGCGGGGCGAGTAATGCGAAGCTGCATCGTCTGCGAGTTGTGGCAGTCAATGCACGCAACCGGATGAGTAATCTCCTTGCGAGCCTCGAAATACGGCATTTTATTTAGCTCTTGAAAGCCTTTAAAGATATCGCCGCCGCCTAATTTTTTATATGCCATGTAGGCCGAACCGTGACAGTTGATACAGCTTCCGGGCTGTTTCACCACATTTTGACGCTCGGTGAAGGTCTGGTCTTCGAGCATAAAGGCATGTCCCCGCTCTTCGCGGAAATCAACCGCGAAGGCGTAGCCGGCCCACATCGCTTTCAGCCGCGGGTCTTCCTCAAGGCGAGACTGCGCGACCACCGAGCGCGGGTCCTTATCCGAAGGCGTACGCGGCTCGGCCTCGCTGCCGCCATAGCGCGTGCGAACCTGGTCAACCGTGCGCTTGTAGCCGTCATACTGCGGCGGAAAATTCATGCCCCAAACTTCCGGGTCCACAGTGTCGTCCGTCAATTCGACGACTCGGAAAAAAGGATTGCGGGCTTCGTTTTTACGCTCGATAATGTTTGTCAGCAAGCCCAAGCCGAGAATCGCCGCCGCAAATGCGACAAATGCGACTAGCGTGACGATCTTCAGGCTGTAGAGCCGCGATAGCTTTTTCGGTGAAGCATCATTTTCAGTTACTTTCGAAACTTCGTCAGAAGAATTTTGCTGCCCGGTATTTTCTTTTTCCTGATTTTCCATTTCCAGCCTCTTTGTTTGAATAAGTCCAAGTTTGTCGCCCGTACTATTGGCGAAATCAATGCGGATGCCCGACGTTTCGATGGCACCTAATACAAGAAATCTCGTTTATTGCCTCTTGACTATGCGACACCGTAATTGACTCGACCATATTCCCGTGGCATTCGCGGCAAGATTGTTCAGTTACGCGCAGATTGCTGCCTTTGATTTGAATCGGCTCGTGAAAACCGCCGAGCGTGAAATAATAGGAATGCCAAAAACCGTTGGAGGCTTTAACCGCATATTTGCCCAGAATATCGTGCGGCGTGTGGCAGTCGTTGCAAGTGGCGACGGCGTGATGGCTCGATTTCTGCCAGCCGTCATATTGCTCCTGCATAACGTGGCAGTTGGTGCACGAAACCGCATCGTTACTCATATACGAATAGCCCTTGGCATAAACAAACGTATATAGGCCAATGCCGATAGCCAGGCCGGCGGCGATACCGAGAATACTAAGTTTGATGGTTTGCATTCGAATCATACAGATACTGGGCAAAAGCTATAGCAATTCCAACGTTTACCTTTTTTCTTATTACATTCGCCTTCTAAAAACTGTATGCCGCGGCGAGATTTACGTGATTGGCGTTACGTCTGCCGCTTAAAAGATACAAAGTTTGAAAACGCCGAAGCTCCGCGCCGATTTGAAACTGCGGCGTGAATTTGTAAATCGAATTAAAGGCAAAAGCAAAATTCTGCGTCCGAAAATCACGCGGCGCGCGGCTGATTAAATCTTTGTCGCGTGGGTCGTCAATGCCGATTGACCCGTAAAGCAAAAGACGGTTTTGCCAAACGTCGGGTGTAAAACCTAACTGCATCCAGCTGCCTCGCGTGCCGATCGAGCGAACGCCGCCCGCAACGAGCGTTGCGCCGTTTCGATAAGCAAAATCGTTGTTGTAGCTTTGAAAAACTCCGGCTTGAAAGCCGCCTAAATTTCGTCCGAAAAACGCTTCACCCGTTAAACTCACGCGCTCGGCAAGCGGAAAATTCCAATCGAGCGCGAGGCCGATTGATTCAATATCGTTTTTTACATTTGCCGTAGTGCCGGTGAAAACCCGCGAGCGTCCGAAATGCGCCGAAAGTCCGATGTTTCCGGTTTTTTTCGTGCCGAGCCAATTCGCATCAGCGAATGCGACGCGGCTTTGGAAGAACGGCACACGCGAATTCGCGCCCGTCGTCGGTTGTAAGAAAAATGTTGAAGTTATCGGATAATCTCCGGTTTGCGGCGCGAGAATCGCGCCTTGCCAGAGAAAATTTTTACCAAATTTTCTTTCGAGTTTGACTTGCGGAATTCGCGCCCACAGGTTTCCGGCTGCGGCAAGCTGTGGGATCGCGGCGGCAGCAATCGAAACAGGATTATTCGGCGCAAATACCATCCAATCCTGTCCGACGGTAACGGAAGTTTTTTCCCAATCGAGCCGCGCGTTTGCCAGTCTCAATCTGACAACGCCGAAATTCTCGCCGATGCCGATTGTCGGAAAGCCGCCGAAAAAGTCTGCCTCGACAATCGCGGCAAGTTTTGCTCCGCCGATTTTCGCGCCTTCGACGCGCAATCCTAAACGAGTTTGTCTGACACTCGCACTAACATTTCCCGAACCAGTCGGCGTGGCGAAAAGTGGAACGTCGGCGTTATTCGTGCCGCCGCTGTTGCCGAAAGCGTTAAAATAAATCGTGCCGTATGGAACCAGTCGCGCCGAGCCGATGTCAACGCCGAGCGGTTTCGTTTGCTTGTCCGGCGAAACGCCTTGATTCGTTTTCGTTTCGGATTTCGTTTCCGCTTTTACTTCCGTCTTTGTTTCGGATTTTGAGGCGACGGTTGAATCGTTTGGATTTGCCGATGCTTGCCCAGACGGCGGGTTAGCGGGAAGCAATCGGATTAGTTTGGCGAGTTCTTCGCGCATCTGTTTCATCTCCGACTCCATTTGCACGATCCGTTTTTGCAAATCTTCGTTTGAAGGCGTTTTGACATCTTGCCCCGAAATTGTGGTTGCGCCGAACGGCGATAAAAAAATCAAAACGAGTATAATTTCAATTATTTTCAACATGCGACCTCTTTCATAAGTGATATTTGACAATGTGAAGATGACGACGCCCGGTCAACGCATATGTCGCTATACTCTCCACCGATTTGAGTCAATCTACGCCTTGGCGGATGTTGTGCATGCTCACCGTGCCGCAACAGCCTCCCGCCGCGTCGATCACCGGCAGGCTCGTTGTCTGATGTTCGTTAAGCTTGTGCGCCGTTTCTTCCAGAGAATCATCCGTACCGCAACAAGACGACGCGGGCCGCATGATCTTTTCAACGCTTACATCTGAGGCTCTAACGTCCCCAGGCGCAACGCTGTGACAGATATCACGTTCGGTAACGACCCCGACGAGTTTCAGACTTTCTGTGTCTTCAACCACAGGGGCGCACCCGCATCCTGAATGTTTCATTGCCTGGGCGGCTTGGGCCGCGGTGTCTTGCGGCGTACAGCATGACGACGCTTCGATTGGTTTCATTAAATCACTACAACAAGTCATTTTTTTTCTCCTTATTATTTGGTGTTTGAGGTTTGAGGTTTGTTGAATCTCAAACTCAATGTTGAAAATTTATTATCTGTTCACATTCCGGTCGGACTTAAATTCCGTTATTTGCTGGATCACCTGCCAGAACATTCTTTTTCTCTTGATATTCGTCAGCGGTGATTTCGCCCGAGGCGAACCGCTTTTGCAGAATATCGAGCGGCGAATCTTTTCTAATCCGCCTCTTCGGAACTGGTTCAAACCACCCGAAAAGTATGGAAATAATAACGATCCAAAAAAGCCACCACAGCATGTGCATTCCAAAGAAACCATATTCATAATTCATCATAATTTTCCACCTCTAGATTTATACGAGTTGTTTAATCTCAAAATGCTCGTATCTTATTTTGATTCAGCACTTAGATTGCAATTCACATTTGCGATCCGGTTGGCTGAAAAATCAGGATTCTTAATCCTTGGTTAACAAGTTGTAAATCGTCCCTAAAATCCAAGCGAAAATTCCTGCGAATAGACTCCATCCAACAAGTCCCCAAATTACGCCGATTGGTGTAAGCGCAAACCCGGACTTGCCCATCTCCATATGAAAGAGATTCGTGGTCATATTCATCATTGCTCCCGGCATCATCCAGATGAGCAGCGAGCAGATTATCCAAACAACGGCGGCGGTGATAGCACTCGCCAAGCCAAATTTTAACGAATTGATTTTCATAACATGCTCCTTATCCGAACTCTAGCCCCCAACCAAATGCCCGTGGCATTGGATTGGGACAGCGATAAACTCAGTCAAGCCGCGATGCGGTAGTTGATCATCATGTTCCCGTCCTCGTGTTCCAGATTGTGGCAATGGAACAAGTAAAGCTGCTCGCCCGGCAACGCTTGCCGAAAGTCGATGGCGATACGAACGGTTTCGCCCGGCCAAACCATAACCGTGTCTTTCCAACCGAGGTCGGTTACGACACGTCCGCCGCTCGCCGTGGCCAGCGGACGCAGCGCAGCGGGGCTGTTGATTCGCCCAAGCACTTGAAATGAAAAGCCGTGCAGATGCATCGGATGAATCATGCTGTTTGTGGCGTTTTCGATATCCCACACTTCGATTGTCCGTTTGACTTCGAACGCAGCGGCATCACGCCGGTAACTTTGGCCGTTTATCAGCCATTGCATTTGATTAAGCGAGAGCGTTACTCGCCGGGGACTGATTCCAGCCGTGTCCAGTGGCACAAGTGTGGACAGGGCCGTCGGCACCTCGCGTGGCCCTTGTACAGTTTTCGCTACGATAAGTTTCAAAAGGTTGAACTCGAGCCCGTTGGCAAGCCGTGTGTTGCCGCCCATCTGCCCCATTTGGCTGCTGCCCTGACCGCCCATGCCGCCCATACCGCCCATGCCATCCTGTTCCATAGGGTCGAATGCGAGGCTCTTAAGAAACACAATTTCTCCCTGACGCAACTGGCTCGCGTTGAACAGTACATCGAGCCGTTCGGCGGGCGCGAGAAACACCTCCGTCGCCGGATACGGTTGATCGAGCAGGCCGCCGTCAGTGCCGATAACCTGAAAATCCATCTGCTCCGTGCCGCGCATAAAGGCAAGCTTGTAGATGCGCGCTGTCGAGCCGTTCAAACAGCGGAAACGATAAATGCGCGAGCCGATTTCGAGGTAAGGATTGGGCGTCAGGTTGACCAGCACGATGTCGCCGATATAACCCATCATTTTCTCCATCATGCTCGGCTGGTAAACCAGTTCACCGGCTGCGTTGAAGCGTTTGTCCTGAATCACCAGCGGAAGATCGGTTTCGCCAAACTTGAGATCGAGAGCATTCGCGAGCCGTAAATCGTCATCATCCTCGATGATAAAAAAGCTTGCGAGGCCGCCGTAAGCCTGTTTTGCTGTTAATTGATCCGCGTGGGTGTGATACCAGTAGGTGCCGCCGCGATTAGTGACCGTGAATGTGTATGGGTAGTTTTTGCCCGGGGCGATGCTGTCGTTTGGATGGCCATCCATCTTCGCTGACAAATGCAGGCCGTGCCAGTGGATGATGGTAGGCTCGTTCAGACCGTTTTGCAGCGTAGCGTTGAAACGGCTGCCGCTCTTGACGCGAAGAATCGGATTTTGATAGCTCTTGCCCGCATAGCTGGTGTCGTACAGCAGAAACGGCGAGGCCCGGCCATCGAGAATCGGAAATGTCTTCGCTTGTGCTGTAATCGTCAGCGGCGCGTCGGTTACGTCGAGCACGCCAAACGGCCCTTCACCGCCGGGGATGAACAGCGGATTTGTAAAATACTCCGCCCGCACGGGATCATGCGGATAGCCCGCGAACGGCGACCCGATCTTGATGTCGAGTGGCGTCTTGCTACAGGCGCTCAATAACAACCCGACGCCTGATGAGGCAAATGCTGCCGTGCCCGCTAAGGCACGGATGAATTTACGACGCTCCACTATTATCTTC
>JANNGV010000079.1:0-5154 GCA_031404055.1 Chloracidobacterium sp. | reverse complement strand
CATTCATAAGATTTGTTTTCAAGTTCAGAGTTCAAGCTTTACTTGTCTTCATCCTCCAGACAAAGACACGATAAATCGTGAACTCTGAACTCATTTCAAAAAGTTCTGCGGTGCCTTCACCTGTCTAAAGATATTTTTATCAAACAGATCGCCGCCGCTTGGCTTTATCGTTGCTGTTATCGATTTACCGCCGAGACTGTATTTCAGCAGATATTCGCCGCCCGCTTGTTTTTGTGCTCCGCCCGCATCCACGAATTTGAAAAGGCCCCATGTTCCCTGAAAGGTAAGCGGTCCGCCGGGCGCGGACGCAGGTTTGCTTGTAGTAGTGACGGACGAATTCGAAGAATTTGCCGAAGGCGGCGGAGCACTCGATGAAGAGGTCGTCTCGGAGGTCGATGCCAGCTTTAGTATCACGCCCGTCTCGGAAGCCGAATCGCCAGGGAAAACGCCTTTCAGCGAACCTGTGCCCTCGGATGTGGTTGTTTTGCCGTCGATCGTAATATCGACCATGTCCTTCGACGGCCGGAAGGCAAACTCGTATTCGAACTTCGGCGTCGGGCTAGTGCCGTAAAGTGCCTTGCGCAGATTAAACGCGTTATTCAGATACGCGACAAATTCATCGGTGAACTGAACATCGCTGTTTTCCTTTACCTTGTATTGGCCGTTCGCTTCCTCGAAGTAATTGCTCAATTTCTCGTCATAGAATTTCGATAGTTTGCCTTCGCCCGGAGCGAGGAACGCGGACAGATTCTTAAGATCCGCTTCGGTCGCGCCGGCTTCGAACGGATAGCCTTTTTCGATGTCCTTTGCAGCGGGTAGAAGCTGTTCGGTCCACGTTTTAGCCAGTTGTTCTTTAGCACCGGCACCTAGCAGCGACTTAAGCCTTGTTAGCGGCTCCATCAGCAGCGTCGCAAGCTCCTGGCCCGACGGGGATTCATTGAAACCGGTCGTGAAGTTAGAAATAGCTGTTTCACGTTTTCTTATCTCAAGCGGGTCTTCATCGGCAGCCATCTGGTCCGAGACCTTTTTCATTCCGCTTTCGGAAACGGCGTTAAATGATTTAAAGGCTTTACCGATCTCGCCGGTGTATTTTTCGACCGGGGCATTCTCGGCCTGCTCCTTTGTTCCGATAAACGTGAACAGCGGCCGGAATGCCTTTTCCGGCTCGGTTCCGCCGGGACCGGTGTCTTTTGCTTTGACAAAGAAACTTTTCAGCCACGGCCACCAGTCCTCTACCTCGGGCTTTGCCGAAAGGTTGGTATTCTTTGCAATCGCCCGCATCAGAATTTTCATCGGCGAGCTCGGCGATGAAAATCCCTGAAGTGCTGTCGCGGCCTCGGCGCGGTTATTATACTTTTTGACATCCACGCCCCCTACGAAAAAATTCCAGTGCATAGCGTAATCGCGATAGTACTTATCTTCGATCAACTTAGCATCCAGCGGTTTGGCAACATCCGCATTACCCGGGCCCATGACCCAATCGTCCTTTTTCATTTCCTCGGCGGCATTTGCTATGGCTTCCTTCATTAGCTCCAATCCAGGTCGCGTGTATGCGCTTGGGACGCGGTACGTACCCGATATAAAGCTCGTGTCCGCTCCGCCGTCGATCAATAACCGCTCCACCGTCGTTGGACCGATCGTGTCGTCAATGATTTTCGAGATCTCCGAGACCTTGCGGCTCAAGTAGCGATACGGGGCCGGAAAATCCTTCAGCTTGCTCCGAGCGTCCGTGACTAGTTTTGGATCGAGACTGATACGCGGGAAACGAACGTCTTCATCATCACGGTCGATCTGCTTTGCCCAGAATTCCAGTTGCTGTTCGGCGACAAACTTCATGTCCGCCGGCGTCTTCGATTCCGAAAGCCAGTATTTCTTCAGCGTGTTCGCGACATGGCTCGCCTGGGCATTCGCCTTATATTCGCCCGACAGCATCAAGTACGCCTTGAGCATGTCCAGATTTTCGGCAAGAAGTTTTTCTTCCGCCTCGGTCAGTTTCGATGAATTCGCGACCGGCTGGCTTGAGGCAAATTTACGCAGATCAGCCTCCAGCTTTTTAACGGCCGGTTTTTTGAAACGCTGTTCGACAACGCTCAGGTACATCGGGAGCAGGTGCTTTTTATAAACCGCATCCCCGGAATACAACCCAAACCGCATATAAAACGGAGGATCGTTACGCTCGTAGTCGTCGAGCTGTACAAGCAGCTGGCGCATATCTTCGGTAAGCGTAAGCTCATCGCGCACCGCTTGTTCTTTTTTGTCCAGCGGGTCTTTTTCCGAATCCGCCTTTACCATTTGCAGCAGTTTTTCGCCCCGGACTTCAGCGTCCTGAAGCATGCTGCGGTTATTAACCAGCGATACGGCGGCCATCGTCAAAAGGGCGAGTACCAACAAAGTTCCAAGCAAAGTCACCAGCCAGCCGAATATCGGCGCTCTTTGTTTTTGGGCGAGATACGTTTTGGTCAGGTCTTTGTCGCGAAGCACGACATCGCGGAAAAACCGCTCGGTAAAATACGAATTGCCAATCGTTTGCGGCGCGTTGCCGGCGGATTTGCCGACCGGTGCAGCGGTGAAATAAAATCCGCGCAGAAACGGGTTTTCGCTGAACGGGTTCGGACGGAACATGGCATTGATGAAGGTTCCGAATTTACGCCGAGCCGAGCCGAAATGCAGCGGGAAATTGAAGATGCGAAGCTGGCGGACCGGCGCAAACGGGGCTGAAAGCCGCAGAAGCCGCCGCTTCATCAGCGAATTATGTAGAATCTCGTATTCGCCATCGAAAAGCGCCTGTGCATTCTCACTCTTTTCGATTGGAATTGTAGCTCCCCAGACGAGCGTCTTGTCCTCGTTCTTCGAGCTCGAAAACGAATCGCGAAATCCTTCGATAGAATCGGCGTGCGTAAACACAACGTAAACCGGGAAGCGGACCTTTAGCCTTTGGATAGTTTCATCCAGCCGTGAGCGCATCACCTTTGCAAGCTCTTCCAGATCGCGATCGTCCGATTTCAGTATCGTATCCGCGTTAACGACGAGCAGAAAGCCGTCAATCGGGCGGTTAGAACGGTATTTCTTGATCGTCTCGAGCATAGACGCCCATTCTTCGGCATCGATGCCCTCGGATTGATAGCGTCCCGCGGTATCGACGAACACAGCGTCGCTCGTTACGCGCCAATCTACGCTGCCCGTCGGGCGGATAAACTTTTGCTCGGATTGCCGCTGGCTAGGCAGCGTTTGAAAATTCAGGTTCGAGCTCATTACGAGCGAGCTTTTTCCGGCCCGCGGTGAACCGGCGACGATGTACCATGGCAGCGAATAAACGGCGTCTTTGCCGCCCGCGCCGAGGTTTGACGTCTTTAGGAATTGTACAGCTTCTTCGGTGTCACTCGTCAGGCCGCCGAAATTGCCGGTCGGAGCGGCCAGCTTTTGCGGAACGTCCGCGGTTGGAGATGCCTCCGCCGCCTGATTCTTCTCCTCAAGCTCTTTTTTCGCTTTTTTCTTCGCCCGCCGGGAGGCAACGAACATCATGAAAAGTGCGAAAGGAAGCGTAAGGAGCACAAGGGCGACGATGACGATCTTATACTGGTAGCTGCCGCCCGCGCCGGGCGGAAGCATATAAACGATTAGCCCGACGATGCCGTAGAACGACATCATTCCGCCAAGGCCGAACGCATACTTCAATTGATTTATTTGAAAGCTCATAAATCGAAGATTACCGCGAGACAGAAACGCCGCGTCAAGGCGGCGTTGGCGATCCTAAAACTGCAACTTTACCTGAGCATCCTGCAAAAATTTCGACGACATTAAAAACATCACCAGATAAACGATAAGAGCTAAACCTAGACCGCCTCCGGCCGCGACTTTTGCCCAAGTCGGCAAGCCGCGTTTTTCCGGCGGTGGCGGCTGATCGTTGGCAAGCCAGTGCGGCGACAGTTCGACGGGTTTTATCTTCCCGACCTTAACCAGTGCATTTGCTGTCGTCTGCATGGTCGTCAGCAGCTTGTCTTCGTCGTAGATGGCGTATCGCCCCTTAAAGCCGAGCAGCATGCAGAAATAATAGATCTCGACCGCGTCGGCCGTCTGCTCTATCTGCTTCAACATCGCTTCGAGCTTGTCGAAAAATTTATTGCCGGCAAGCTGCTCGCCAAAATACTCAAGCTGGAGCGGATTTTTTTCCCACTCGTTTTTTAACGGAAAATTGTTTGTCAGCACCGTTTCGTCAACGAAGGCAGCGAGTGCAAATTTCGAAACCTGGACGATCTTATGATTAAAACGGTATCGCTCGGCCCGCTTCTCAAAATCCTCAAGCATCCCCGCTATCTTAGGCCGCAGGTCGTTCGACGGAACAACGATACCGGCCTTTACCCGCAATATTAGGTCAAACACCGGCCCGGCGAAGGTGACAAGATCGTTTTTTGTTGCATTTTCCGACATAAGTATTTATTGAAGATCCGTTTATAAATTGCCCTGTTTAGAACGGAAAATCTGAGAATATTTGCCTACATCAAATCGTCTTCGGTGTCAGTATTTAAAAGCCTTTGTCGAGTTGAACGCACACGCAGAATAAACACATCTTTGCCGCGAATCGAAAACAGGATTTTAAAAACTTGTGACCGCTTGCCAAATAATAGTTGTCTGACTTCGCTTTCGAAGACCTCGTTTTCTCTCGATACTGGACAACGTCCAGGAAATTTTGTGAGAGAGGTGATCGCCACGCTCAGTTCCCAAAGCCATCTCTCAGCGTAATCCTGGCTATTTTCACGAAACCACGCAAGTGCGTCAAAAATATCAGCTTTTCCGGACGGCGTGACGACAATTCTGTAGATCATTCCTGCGCCTTGAGGCCCAACGTCTGATATATTTCGGCGAAAATTTTGTCAGGAGTTTCTCCTAGTCCCAGTTTCATCTCGGCGATCGCGGGTCTCAGGGCCTCGATCGTTTCCAGACGTTCCGATATTTCCCAAAGCTTCTGATAACTTTCGGCGTCCTGCACTATTAATTCGGCCTTTCCATTGATCGTAAGAACGACCGGCCTGCCTGATTTTTTTAGTTGGTCGACAAACTCGCTGGTATAGCGTTTGAGATTGGATAACGAATCAATCTCATCCTTTAGCTTAATAATTGTGATACACTCTGCACATAATAAGAACCAAATATAGT
>JANNGV010000078.1:0-10133 GCA_031404055.1 Chloracidobacterium sp. | reverse complement strand
GAGGGTTTTGTTTGCCTGGTGTATGTCGATGTTATTTTGGGGGCCGATCGACAAGGAAAACCTGCTTGCAAAAAGCATCCACAGACGCCCCGGATTGTCGTTGCCTAAAACGACCGGTTCTGTCGAAACGGACGAAATTCTGCATACGCTCAGCCGCACATCACAGCAATTGGTTAACTTCATTGAGCTGATGGACGATGTTACCGCCGGCAAAACAGATGCGGCACTGAACCCGTTAGAAAACTCGGACCGGATAAGCGCGTCGTTTCAAAAACTCGTTGCCAAGGTGACGGATTCGATTGACGCCAAAAGAGATCTGGATAAGCTTCAATTTGCCGTAAACCAGATATCCAGCGAGATCGCCGGATTGCAGCGGGGCGACCTCATTCATGTTCGCAGCGAGCTTGAAGCGACCAAACCGATCTCTGACGCATTGCGGTTTTTGATTGATCGGCAATCGGAACTTACACGCGGAATACAGATCAATTCCGCCGAACTGAAAAATCTGACGACCGACGGTAAAAAACGCATTCGTGCGGCAATCGAAAAAGACGAAGCCCGAAAGCGTAAATTCAAAACACTTATTACGGCAATCACCGATGCAGCCAGCCAGTCTGACAAATCGACCAGAGAACTTTCGCTTGCCCTGAACTCGATCGGAGATTTGCTCGACGAGATAACCAAAGGTTCTATCTCACCGGCCGAGAATACAAAATCACTCGCCGCCGTCCGCAAACAGTTCGAAGCGGCATTGCGTAAGCTGCAGAACGTCGGTCAACAATCGCTTGCCATCACGCATGTTTCAAAATCCGTTCAGGACCTGGCCCGCAGGTCGAATATGATCGCTCTCAACACTTCGATTCAGGCCAGTTCGGTCGCAACATCGGGCCTTCCTATTCTAACGCAGGAGATCACGTCCCTCTCCGAGCGTGCCGAAAAAGCCAACAAAGGTATCTCAGGCATCAGCGATTCCGTCGTGCGTGATGTTAACGAGGCTCAGGCCGCGCTTCAATGGGTGGCGTCCGAAATCACAAAAATTTCCGAGCAGACGGTGAAAGATGAGGACGCAATGTTCAGGATCACGGGTGTTTTGACACAGCTTGCCCAATTACCGGCAAAGTTGGATCTGAAGACTGTCGAACGTTCGGTCGAGCTGGAGCGCATGCTGCAGATACTGGAGGATTGTTCGGCACGTTCCGACGAGGTCTCAGTCGAATTGCAATCGTGTGAGGCAAATTATCTCCGGCTTCTGGAACCGGTGGAAAATCTGCGCGAATCGGTCAACACCCGCAAACAGGTATTGGCACCCATAGGCGATGACAGCACGCCCATTCACGAAAAAAATGGAATGGCCGCAAGTACGGATGTGGTCCCGGCAACAGAGTTGCTTGAGCTTCAAGGAGAAAATTAGGCGGCTATGCAAAACCCGATCTGGAACTTAGTCGTAAAAGCCGCGTCGGCGATGGCCTGTCTAATGCTCGTCGTCGGCATCTTTCTGCTACTTGCATCCTACGCGGGCGTTCTCGAGAACAAGCTTGCCGGGGATGTAACCATAATCTTCGCTGTTTTGACTGCCATCTTTGCTCTCGTGATAACCAATCTCGAAAATTCGAAATTGAAACGCGAACAAAAACAGGCCGTCGAAGCGGCACACGAACTTTCGCAGGGCAAGCCATTCAAAGACGCCGCAGACAGCGAGTTACTTGATTCACTTAAGAGTGTTTCGCAATATCTGGAGGATAAATCGGCACTCACCAACCGCATCGCCGCCGGCGATCTGTTTGAAAATGTAACGCTGCTTTCCGATTCGGACGTTCTTGGACGATCAATGCAGAACATGGTCGCTAATCTTCGGGAAACCGTACAGACACAGGAAACGCGTGACCGCCTTCACAATTCGGTGATGAAGCTTCTAGACGAAGTATCCGATGTTTCAGCCGGTGATCTCACCGTTCACGCGGAGGTCGGCCCCGAGATCACGGGTGCGATAGCTGACGCCTTCAATTCAATGACGCAGAATCTGCGTACGCTGATCAAACAGGTCAAAGACATTACGCATCAGGTCGGCACCTCGGCCGGGTCGATCAACGAAACCACCGAGCAGCTTGCACGTGGAAGCTTTGTTCAGGCGTCGCAAATAACGCGAACGACGGCGGCGATTGCCAGCATGACCGCTCAGATTCAGGAAGTTTCGGAGAACGCAGAGCTTTCGACAAAAGTTGCCGCCGAATCGCTGAGCAGCGCGAGATCAGGCACAAAGGCGGCGACCGATAATATCAACGCGATGAAGTGCGTTCGCAAACAGGTTCAGGAAACCGCCAAGCGCGTAAAAAGGCTGGGCGAACGCTCGCAGGAAATTGGACAGATCGTCGGCTTGATAGATGACCTCTCGGATCGGACTAGTCTGCTCGCCCTTAATGCGGCGTTGCAAGCCTCGGCCGCCGGCCCAGCCGGTGCGGGCTTTGCGGCTGTTGCCGAAGAAGTCGAACGCCTTGCCGAACGCTCGAATCGCCTGACGCGGCAGATCTCAACGCTTACTCAAACCATTAACGCCGAAACGAAAGAAGTCGTAGCGTCGATGGAAGACACTATCCACGAAGTCGTCGTCGGATCGACACTTGCTGACAAAGCCGGCCAATCGCTGTTCGGTATCGAAAAGGTCTCGATCAAGCTCGCCGATCTGCTTAGGTCAATCTCCGATTCCGCCAAGTACCAGGCAAAAAGCTCCGAAGACATTTCGAATTCGATGTCGAGCATCTCGGAAGTTACTGAACTGGTCCAAAGCGGATCGAAACGGGCGGCCGAATCGGTCAAAACTCTCGTTCAACTTTCGGGTGAACTGCAAAGCTCCGTTTCGCCCTTCAAACTGCCTGCCGAAATGAACGCCCTTCCCGAAGCGGCGGACAAGAACCTCTTTTTGCATTAAATCTCATTTTAACCCGCCCGTTCAACAAAGCAATGGATCCCCAATTAACATTCGCATTCGCTGAAGAGACCGGAAACAAGCTGCAGGCTATTCGCAGCGGGATATTGGTTTGCCGCCAGGATGGCCGCACAGCCGAGCTAGAAGCCCAGTTTCGCGGCATACGCATGCTAAAGGAAACTGCCGCGGCACATGGATTGACCGCGATTCAAAACGTCCTGAATTCTCTCGATCAGGAATCAAGCCGAATTTTTGCGCTCGACGGTCCGCTTTCCGACGAAGGTTCCCGCCTTTTGCTCGACCTGTTGTCCGAAGCCGAGGCCGAGGTGATAAACACCGGCTTCGGCGCGGAGGACCAGTTGATGAATGTTACGGATTTTGTCGATAAATCTTTTGATTTTTTACAGTTCGATTCGTTTCAGGACTCGAACGAGGAAATAAAAGAAGCAGATCTAATTGAGGAAGCTGAAGAAGCCGAGGATGAATTTGAAATAGACGCGGAGATGCTTGAGATTTTTGCGATGGAAGCCGAAGATCTGCTCGGTAATATCGAAACAAGCCTCGACACGCTGGTCGCAACGCCGGGAAATCGTGACGCTCTATGGGAAATCCGGCGCAATGCTCACACGTTCAAGGGAGCCGCCGGTATCGTCGGCCTCAAGAAACCGTCGCAGCTCGCCCATCGTGTAGAAGACCTGCTCGACCATCTCGCTCAAAACGAAATCGGCCCGGACGAAAAAATTCTCGATCTTCTGACACTATCGACAACCTGTCTACGGTCGATAACTAGCGGCGACATGTCCCCAGCGACGATGACGCGCATGAACGAGGTTTACCGCGTTTTTGACGATGTAA
This sequence comes from Chloracidobacterium sp., assembly GCA_031404055.1. Lineage (GTDB taxonomy): Bacteria > Acidobacteriota > Blastocatellia > Pyrinomonadales > Pyrinomonadaceae > OLB17. The sequence goes on along the minus strand of JANNGV010000078.1, from coordinate 6,355 downwards.
TGACCGCGTTGACAAATCCTGCACCGCCAGTTCCATCGTTTGACCCTGCCGAAGCAGCACAAAATGTCGCTCAAGTTGAAGCCGTACCTATGCTAGAAGTTCCTGCCGAAGCTCCCGTGCAGGCACGGCCGATCGTCCGCGTATCGATCGCAAGATTAGATGAGCTTGTACGCATCGTTCGCGATCTGGTTGTCAGCCGCTCGGTCGTTGAGCAGCGAATGTGGGAATTTGAACAGCAGATCGAAGAACTGCACAGCACCACAAGGCGACTGCAGGCCACAACCGCAAAAATCGAGACCGACTTTGAAGCGTCGATGCTCGGCACGCAGCCAATGTTGTCGTTTGGCGGTATGTATCAAGCCTCCAACCACGACCAGGAAACGACAAACGGCGGCGAACATTTCGATTCGCTGGAACTTGACAGGTATACGGATTTTCATCAAACCGCACGCGAGCTGACGGAAGCCACGAGCGATAGTTTTTCCATCAACACGGCACTCGAAGCCGTTAAAGGCAGCCTCGAAATGATATTCGACGATCAGCGCCGCCTGATTGAAGAAATGCAGGAAAAGGTAATGCAAATTCGGCTGATCCAATTCGGATCGCTGACGACGCGTCTGCAACGGGCAGTCCGTGTTACCTGCGAGGAAGAAAATAAACTTGCCGAGGTTTCGATAGAGAATCCGGAAGTCGAACTCGACACGGACGTTCTCGATTCACTGGTCGAACCGATCATGCACCTTCTTCGCAATGCTGTCGTTCACGGCATAGAATCACCCGACACCCGAAGGCTTTTGGGCAAGCCGGAGGCGGGAAATATCGTTGTTCGCGTGACAAACGAAGAAACGCATATCGCGCTCCGTGTTTCGGATGACGGCCGCGGGATCGCTGGATCGATGCTCAAAGAAAAAGCCGTGTCGGCCGGATTGATCGACGCTAGAGCCGCCGAATTACTCGACACAGAAGGGACGCTCGATTTGATGTTTTTACCCGGGCTGACGACCGCGGAAAAGCTCAGTATGAGTGCCGGCCGCGGTGTCGGTATGAGCATCGTGAAGGAAAGTATCGAATCGCGTAAAGGTACTATTTCGGTTGAAACCGGTGCCCAGAGAGGAACGACATTTACCGTCCGGATTCCGCTTGCATACGCCGTCGCTCAGGTTTTGCTTGTAAAGACGGACCGGCAGACATTGGCTATTCCCCTGAAGCTTGTAAAGCACATTTCCGAGTTCAGCCCGGGCGATATAAAACAAAACGGAAGCGAGCAGGTGCTCGAATTCGAGGCGGTCAAATACCCCATTGAACATCTGGCGGACTATATCTCCGTTCCCAGACAATCTGAAGCGAACAGTGAATTTTCTAACACTCTATTGATCGAAACCGGTGACACGAGATGCTCGCTTATGGTCGATGAGATCCTGAAAACAGAAGAAATAGCGATAAAACCGCTTGGCAAGCCGCTTGAGAATCTCAACGGCATTCTTGGGGCCGCGATCCTCGGAAGCGGCGAGATCGTACCGATACTCGATCTTCCATTCCTGTTGAACAATAAGCCGGAGGCCGCCGACAAGGCGCCATCCGTCGAACAAAAAACACGACGCGTCCTTGTCGTCGACGACAGTCCGAGCGTTCGGCATATGACCTCGAAAGTAATTGTCGGAGCAGGCTGGGAAGTCATTACCGCAAAGGACGGAGTTGAGGCAATGGAATTTCTTCAATCCGGCGTCGATTTGCCCGACGTGGTCCTGACTGACGTTGAAATGCCGAGAATGGACGGGTACGAATTGGTTGCCGCTGTAAGAAGCAGCGAATTGCTCTGCGAACTTCCGATCGTCCTGATCACATCGCGCTCCGGCGAAAAACATCGCGAGAAAGCCTTGAATATGGGCATTTCAGACTACCTCGCAAAGCCGTACGATGATTCGGAACTAACCTGTATCGTAGAACGCCTGTCGACGAAAGATTAGGGAACAAAATTGTAAGTTATGACGCCCGACACCTTGACCGGCTTACCTGAAAGAGTTGTCGGCGCGAAACTGGACCGGTAGGCCGCATTTTCCGAAGCAAGATGCAGGAGTTTGGATCCATTTATCCCGCAAGCGAAAATTACTTTTCCTGTTTCATTGATCAGAACTCGGACACTAACCGCACCGCTCGCCCGCTTTGATCTGGCCTCTGCCGGATAGGCAGGTTTAGCCAAAACCATGGCTTTGCCGTTGACTACGCCCCCAATGATCGTGTTGTCCTTCGGAATGTTCGGGCCGCCCATTGTGCTGGACCTGTACTTTTTGGATAGTTCGTCCGCCTCGTCCTTCCTGTCCAGTTTGATCAACGAACAAACGGCTGTGTTCCGGACCATCAAGCTCTCATCGCCAGTAAAGTCACCATTTTTCGAGCGTATCGCAAGTCCTCGCAGAAGCAGCGGCGCCGCCTTTTCATATTCGCCGCGGGCGTGATGAATCTGTCCGAGTGTGATAAGCGGGCCAGCAGTCTCGGGAGCCTCAACCCCATTTATCTTCTCGCGGATGGCAATTGCCCGGCTAAGCCTCGATGCTGATTTTGAAACCGTGCCGTCGCCGATATCAAAATAGGCCGCAGCCTCGAGCATTTCGGCCAACGTGGCTTCGTCAGGTTTCGAAAGCGGTTGGTTCTTTTCGTAGATTGACAGAGCATTGTCGAACGCCGCTTCCGCTTCCTTCGGCTTGTTCAGCTTATTTTCGATATAGGCCAGATTTCGCCACGCAGAAGCCACGGAAACGTGATTTTTGCCCACACTCTTTTCGCGCGCAGCAATCGCGTTTTTCGCGAATGGTAAGGCTTCCTCAAATTTGCCGGCGTTGAAAAGACGCACGGCCTCAATACTCAATCTTTGGCCTTCATCCTGCGTTTGCACGGGCTTTGCAGGATCATTCTTGCCAGTCTGACCAATTGCAGACGAAATCGTCGAAAGTAAGACGGCAATCAAAACTAATAACTTCATAGACCTCATTTCGCGGGCGGTTTGCTCGGACGAATTTCGACCTTGCTCGGTAAAGCCCGTTCGTTCATCCGAAGAAGATCGATCACAACCTCGGCGATGTCATTTGGCTGGAGCTGCCAGGTTTTTTGATCGCTCACCGAATCGCCACCGAACTCCGTGTTTACGCTGCCGGGGCTAATATAGCTGACCTTTATATTGTCCTGACGCACTTCCTGCATCAACGCTTCGGAAAAACCGTTGAGCCCGAATTTCGAGGCGTTGTAAGCAGCCATGCGCGGATGGGCATTTTGTCCGGCGAGCGACGAGATATTAATTATATAACCGCCGCCGCTGCGTTTAAGATGCGGTATCGCGTGATGACAGGCGTAAAACACCCCGAAAAGGTTTGTTTCGAGCGTCTGGCGAAACTCCTCACCCGTCATTTCCTCGACCGTTTTGCCAAAATAACCCATTCCCGCGTTGTTGATCAAAATATCGACACCGCCGAAACTTGCCGCACAATGTTCAAGCAGCATCCGGACTTGATCCTCGTTGCGGACATCGCATGACGCCGCCTCGACCTCGCCGTGCGCCGAGAGCTTTTCTGCCGCCGACTGCACGTCGGGCTTAGTACGGCCACAGATCAACACCTTAGCCCCGCTCTTTAGCAAGGCTTCGGCAATCGCGTAGCCGATTCCTTTCGTTCCGCCTGTGACGACGGCTGATTTGCCGATTAGGTCCATGCCTCAGTCAAGCGTCTTACAAAAACGCTAACTTAACTTCGCGAGAAATCTATTGATGTCCGATCTTGCCGGTTCACCCTTTTTACGTTTTAGCACCGGAGAAGGCTTTCTGGCGATTTCCTTCCAAATCACAGTTATGCTGCCGTCGTCATGCTTACGGATGATACGGAACGCGACCGTGATATCCATGCGTTTGTCGAACTTCAGCTCATCGTAAACGAATCCGCCGATCGACCGATAAACATTTCCGCGATAGGCGACTGAGCGGAACACATACGTCATTTGCTCGACGGCCCTAAGTTCCCTTGCATAATAATAACCGTCTTTTTCAACCGGGTTCTGCAATTCCCTACCCGCTTCGACCGCTTTTGCCAACTGGGTCGCGGGCCGAAAATTATTTAGATGCTCAAGTCCTTTTGTGTTGAGTTGAACTTTGTCGAGTGAAATGTCGCCAATCCCTGTCATAAGTCCGTGATGGAGAACGCCCGAGACGGCAAAATTTCCGTCGACGAATCGCAGATCCGAAAGACGTCGTAGCCGATAATTGCCCTCACGAAATGAATATGAGGATCCGTTTCCCGGCATCGGGTATTCCATGCATGGGCCCGCGACAGCAAGAACCATCGTGCCGTCGCCGCAGCCGGCATCTGCCACAAGGCGCACGATCCCCGTTTTTCCTTGCCGGAGGAACGCTGCGTGATTTGCCACGTCTTCAGCCTTTGGACGAAGCTTTTCTAATTCCTTCGCGGTCGGTTCACGATACAGGGCAGTTACGTCTTTTATCGCTTCTCTGGGCACGGGTATGCCCCGATATAGCTGTTCGGAAATAGCCCGAAGTCGCGCAAAACTAATGTCCCGGTTTCGCCTTTCTAACGCTTCCTGAAGTCTCTGACGGCGCATTTCTTCCGCCTGGGCTTGTGTTTGGGCGTGCGTATGAACGAAAGAATCAATAAAGGCAAGAAACAGAATGCCGACGGCAACATTTTTCAGAATCCTTACAACATTTACTTTCGCGAACCGTATGTGTGTCATATTTCTCCGAGCCTGACCTTTAAGATTTCGTTCACCATTTTCGGATTTGCCTGACCCTCCGAAGCTTTCATGACTTGGCCAACGAAAAAGCCGAATAATTTTTCATTCCCGGCCCGATATGCCGTGACCTGATTTTCGTTCTTTTCAATGACCTCGTCAACGATTTTTTCGATGGCGGAGGAATCGGATATTTGCTCGAAGCCTTTGTCACTGATTACTTCGGCGGCCGACTTGCCTGAACTGAACATTTCAATCAGCACTTCTTTTGCCTGATTGTTATTGATCGAGCCGGAATCAAGCGTTTTGATAAGCTCCGCAAGAGCGTCGGCGGATACCGGGCTTTCAGATGACGATTTGCCGGCGTTATTCAGCTCACGCTGAAGTTCGGATAGTACGAAGTTGGCCGAAACACGCGGATTGCCCGAAGCTTTCGCGGTCGTTTCGTAGTAATTCGCAAGGCTTTGTTCGGACACGATCTGCGACGCGTCGGCAAAAGACAGCTCGTAAGCCCCGATAAACCGGTCTCGCATTGCATCTGGTAATTCGGGCATTTCGCTGCGGATACGTTCGATAAATTCGGAAGTTACCCGGAGCGGCTGCAGATCTGGTTCAGGAAAATAACGGTAATCGTGCGCATCTTCCTTGGACCGCATGACGCGCGTGCATTGATTCTTTTCGTCCCAAAGACGCGTTTCCTGGTTTACCGGCTCGCCCTTTTCGTGTGCTTCGATCTGGCGGGCGATCTCGAACTCAATAGCTTTCTGCATAAATCGCACGGAATTAAGATTTTTCAGCTCGGCCTTGTTGCGAAAAGTGGTTTCGCCGATCTTTCGCACTGAGACATTCGCCTCGCAGCGGAGATTTCCCTTCTCCATGTCAGCATCGCTTGCCCCGACCCACTGCAAAACCCGGCGGACATGGTTGACATAATCGTACGCCTGCCATGACGTGCGGAAATCAGGCCCAGTAACTATCTCGCCGAGAGGTGTTCCGGCTCGGTTCAGATCGACATACGAATATTTGTCGACATCGGGCAAGCCCTCGTGAACGTTCTTGCCGGCGTCCTCTTCCAGATGCATCCGTTCGATTCGGATCGTGATCGGCTTCCATTCGACCGGCCGGCCTTGATCGTCGCGCTCCGAGGTCAGAATGGTCAGATTTCCATTGGCCGAAAACGGTTTGTCATACTGAGATATCTGATAGCCTTTCGGCAGATCGGGATAAAAATAATTCTTTCGGGCGAAGATCGATGTTTCCTGTATTTCGAGCCCAAGCGACATAGCCGCACGTGCTCCAAGCTCGATCACCCGTCGGTTCAGCACGGGCAACGCACCGGGCAAGCCCAGGCAGACCGGACATGTATACGCATTCGGCTCGCCGCCCGTCTGTACCGCACAGCCGCAAAAGATCTTTGTCGCCGTTGCCAGTTGAGCATGGATCTCCATGCCGATTATTGCTTCCCAACCGTCTTTCATATTCCTTACGCTTTGATCGAGGTCAAGCTTTCCTCAATTAGTGAATTCAGGCTTTTGCCACTAAGTTTCGCTTTTTTATAGAGCCTGTGATGAAGTTCAGGAGAAATACGCAAGACAAAATTACCTGAAAAAGGTTTGTCAGGTTC
>JANNGV010000077.1:0-2391 GCA_031404055.1 Chloracidobacterium sp. | reverse complement strand
GCTGATCGAAAAATATTATGACAAACACCACCATGACTTTTCAGAACAAAAGACTTGTCGGCATTGTGCTCGCGGTAGCCGTTTTATTGCTTATTCCATTCGTCGCGATGCGGTTTACAGGTGAGGTGAAATGGGGACCGTTCGATTTTATAATTATGGGCGTCCTGCTGCTCGGCACCGGTCTCCTGTGTGAGCTTGCATTGAGGTTGATAACAAGGATCGAATACCGGATCGCGGCATGCGCGGCGCTTCTGGTCGGACTCTTCCTCATCTGGGCTGAGCTTGCAGTCGGACTATTTGGGACACCGTTCGCCGGATCGTAAAGGTAGATGAAGAAGAGTCTTGCAATAAAAGGAAATAGCGAAAAGCCCAATGCACTCCGCGTTGAGAAAGCGGCGGGAGCGGTTTCCAGTGATCTCGATAAGGTCATACACGAGCGAATGCGCCTCGGCATCATCAGCGCCCTCGCGGCAAACACAAAGCTGAGCTTTACCGATCTCAAAAACCTGCTCAACACAACCGACGGCAACATCAGCGTCCATGCCCGCAAGCTTGAAGAAGCCGGATATGTGACCTGCGAAAAATCCTTCAAGGGCCGGATGCCTCTGACCGAATATGCGATCACCAAGGACGGACGAAAGGCGTTGGAGCGTTATCTCGATCACATGGAAGCTCTGATAAAGGCAATGAAGGCGGTGTAGCGAATGCGACTCTTGAAGTTAAACGGAAAAGCACATTTCTACTGGACCATTCAACTGATCCTGATCGGCCCGCTTATTTTGTTATGGGGCGGGGTGGCGTATTGGTTCGGCTTTAGCTCGGGCGTGATCCTGAAAATGGTGTTTCCGCCGATGTCGGTGCCTCTCATTCTGCTTGCGTTTCCGGTGACCGCCCTTATCTGGACGGTTCTTCATATCATGCGGACACCGCCGGAAAAACATTTGGTACGCGGTGCGGACATCTTGCTTTGCATTTTCATCGCGTTCTCGATGCTCATCGTAGCGGGGCAGGTGGTCAGTCAATGACAAGATAGGTTGAGAGATATATTGGCAGAAGACAGAACGGCTCCTGTACGTAACTGGATCAAATGGAAGCTTTGATAAAAGCGAGGTCGTAAGGATGAAAATAGTAAAATTATTAGTACTGGTCATGCTTGCAATTTTTGCAATTGGTGTCCTTGAGCTTGCGTACGAGGGTGGTCATCGTCTGATTCTGGGAAACGCGAGCTACTCTTCGGAAGCTATTTATGAAGTTCCCGGAACATCGGTCGAAATCGTTCTTGAGCGCCGCGCAATCCACTTATTTCTTGCGGAATACGAACGCGTTCTTGTCTTGCGTGAAGGTAACGAAGAATTGTTTCGAAAAAAGGCTGCCGACGACAGCGGCGGCTACTGTCGAATGAATGTCTATCAAACGTCTGCGACCGAATATTTCTTGAGCGGCGATCTGAGTTTCGACCGATATTTTTTAAACACCGCCAAAGCAACCTTTCGCGACGCTGGCTTAGAGCCCAAGCCAACGAACGCAAAGTTTGTCGGGGCATTCGATAGCGATGAAGAAAGCGAATGGCGCTTTATTCCAGTAAGTGAACGACCTGAGCAAAAGAACAAAACTCAGCACCGCGGAGGTATTCAGTAATGGGCGTTCTGCTAATGCTAATGACAATCGGCGGACTAATAGTGGCGGCGGTTTTGTTTGTGATCGCTCTTTACACCGGCAAGGCATGGCTCGCGAAATTCGTTTTCGGCGGAGTGGCGGTCTGGTTTGTCTTCTATTTTCTGATGTTGATTGGCGTTTCGATTTTAAGCAGCGAAAAGACATTGGAGCTGAATGAGCCAAAGGCATTCTGCGGCTTTTATATAGATTGCCACATGCACACCGCCGTTAAAAACGTACGAACGGCGAAGACCATCGGGAGCAAGACGGCGAATGGTGAATTTTATATAGTTACGGTCGAGGTTTTCAGCGACGCGGTAAGGGCAACCCTCGGACTGACCACTGTGGATACCCACATTGTCGACGCGTCAGAGCGGGAATACAATCGCGATATTGAAGCCGAAGCGCAGTTGCCCCCGCAGCCAGAGTTCGAAAAACAGATCGGGCCGGAGGAGAGTTTTGAGAAGGTGATCGTTTTCGATCTTCCGGTCGATGTAAACGACCCGCGTCTCGACATTCGCGAAGGCTACGGCATCGACCGCGCCATCGAAGCGTTTCTGATAGGCGACGAGGACAGCATTTTTCACAAGAGAAATTATTTCAAACTTTCGGAACAAAACGACCTCGCGGGCGTCAAATAAGATACTACAAGAGTTCTTTGAAAAATCTATTTTCCGAATAATTCTTGATCGAATCCTTTTGTTCCTTCTTGTTCATCTTGTTCCGTGGTTTCGC
>JANNGV010000076.1:0-5346 GCA_031404055.1 Chloracidobacterium sp. | reverse complement strand
GTTGAGGATAGGCTTGGCAGTCTGATTCAGGATCAAAATCTTCGGCAGTACATTTTATAGTTTAAGCAGATGTTAACAATACACTCGGTTAAGCTTTCGCGGTTAAGCAACTTCATTAAGCATAAACAAGTTAAAGCACCGCTGCTTCTTTTAGCGCTTGTCGTGCTTAGCCTCGGGTTAAGCTGCGGTAAGCGAAAGCCTCCCGTTCCGCCGACAGGCCGCGTTGTGCAGCGTGTCGAAGCAACCGGGTTCCAGCGCGGCAATCAGGTAATTCTTTCATGGAAGATGCCGGCCCGAAATGCCGCTGACAATAATGTACAGAACATAAAGCGTGTCGATATCTATCGTCTGGCGGAACCGCTGAGTTCCCCGCTTACTCTTTCCGAAGAAGAATTTGCTACCCGAAGCGTCCTGATCGGCACCGTTCCCGTAACCGATGCCGATTTTGCTTTGAAAACGCTTTCATATGCGGATACGCTCCAGTTCGCCGGCCAGCCTTCCCGCTTGCGCTATGCAATCCGGTTTGTAAATTCATCCGGCCAAAAGGCTTCGTTTTCTAACTTTTTGCTGGTCGAGCCGGCCGCAAAGGTCGCCGGGGTGCCGACTTCCCTTTCCGCCGCCGTTTCGCAGGACGCGATAAGCGTTGAATGGAAATCTCCGGCCGCAAACGCCGACGGCTCGACGCCCGCAAACTTGCTCGGATATAACATCTATCGTTCCGAGTCGAAAACGGACGCCGCAAAGATACTGAACAAAACACCGGTTACTGACGTCAAATTCCCGGATCGGTTCTTCGAATTCGACAAGGAATATTTTTACTTTGTGCGCGCCGTTTCGGTCGGAACAGGCGGCGTGCCGATAGAAAGCTCCGAATCAAACATTGTTAACGTCAACCCGAAGGACACGTTTGCACCCAGTGCCCCGGCCTCGGTCACGCTTGCCGCCACGCCGACGACAATCTCTATATTCTTCCCGACAAATCCTGAAAATGACGTCACCGGCTATCGCATTTACCGCTCCACCGATGCGAACCTAACTAAGGCCGATTGGACACTGCTAACGCCAAACCTGCTGGACACAAACACTTTTCAGGACAACGGCGTCGAATCCGGCAAGACCTATTACTACTACCTGACCGCAACCGATAAATTCGGCAACGTCAGCGAACCGTCAGATGTCGTGTCGGAAACCGTCCAATAGAATGTTGCGATTTGGGTTACTCCCACTTGCAACAGCAGAAGATCCACTAGCGATGGTGACGTAATCGTCCTGTGGTTAGGCGATAGGAAACCGTCGAAAACGCGATTCTGATTATTATTCGTTGGCTTAGATTCCCAGCTTCCGTTTGATAGCATTAAGCTTCTCGTCCATTTCACCGATTGCGCGAGCCATTTGCGATAAAGCTTGTGCTTGCCCCTGCAAGCCTCGTATAAGATGAGGGAAGGTCACTTTTGGATCAAACGGATGAGGTGCTACGCTCGTATTAAGCGCACTACTGAAACTCCCTTCCGCTCCGGCGAATCCTTCTGCAGCTCGAGTAATGTAGCTCGACATAAAAAATCTCCTTGGTCAATAAGTTTATTGGTACTTGAGAAAATCGATTCTCAATCACAACCGGTTAGGCTATGGTGACACTCAAAACATTAGTTTAGCAGACGAAAAAATCGCCGCAAATCCACGAATAAGCCATTATATGCTATAAAAATACCTACTGTAACTTTCGAATATGACGATCGAGATTGAAAAAAACTTCGCGCCATCGAAGATTGTTTGCGTGGGCCGTAATTATGCGGAGCATGCGGCGGAGATGGGGAACGACGTGCCGAAGGAACCGCTTTTGTTTTTGAAGGCACCGTCGTCGCTATTGCTCCCGCGCTCTGATGCCACCCCGGCCGACCAGCCTAGACATTCCACCACCCCGTCATCTGATTACCACCCCGTCCGCGAAACGCGGCCACCCCTCCTCAAACCAGGAGGGGAGCTAGAGCCTGTCACTCCTCAGACAGGAGGGGAGCCGGCGATCGTGATTCCCTCTCAATCCAATCAGGTTGAGCATGAAGGCGAGCTGGCGGTGATTATCGGACACGTGTGTAAATCGCTTTCGGATGACGATGATCCGTGGAAGTATGTTCTCGGGTATACATGTCTAAATGATGTGACAGCTAGAGATATTCAACGCCGCGATGTGCAGTTTACCCGCGGCAAATCGTTCGACACGTTTTGCCCTATCGGGCCACACATTGAGACGGAGTTGGATGTCGCGGATCTCCGTGTCACGACCCGCGTCAACGGAGTGATTAAGCAGGACGGACGTACATCGCAAATGGTCTTCCCTGTCGATTTTTTGATACGATACATCTCAAATATGATGACGCTGCTGCCGGGAGATGTGATCGCGACCGGTACGCCTTCCGGAGTTTCGAAATTGAACAGCGGTGATATGTGCGAGGTGGAGATAGAGGGGATCGGGGTGCTGAGGAATTCGGTTGTTTAAGAAATGAACCACCCCGTCGGCCCCCGCTCTCACCACCCCGGCTGCCGAAGCGGCATCCGCCCCTCCTCAAACAGGAGGGGAGCTATGAGAGAACGATGAAACGCTGCCCAAAATGCAATGCGGACTATTTCGATAACATGCTCGAGTTTTGTCTTGAGGACGGTGCTCGTCTCAATTTTGCAACGCAGCCGGGAGGCGGAACAACAGCACGGACTGTTCAGAGAGTGCCGACCACGATCCAACCGCCTGGACCGCTCTCGAACTTAAATTCGGAGGAAACGGTAGTCATACGGAAAGCCGGCGAACAAGGAACGGTGGAACAAAAAACACTGGAGCCTTATGCCGAACCTACGCAAGCGGCAAAGATCATGGAAACGGCACCGATCGTCCTCGCGTTAGCACATAACTGGTGGCAGTGGATTTACCTGGAAAAAACCTATATTTATTCGATCCCGGAGTTTTTGATATCGGCAAATTTTCTTATGTGGCTGCTTCTGCTCGGATCGGGTATATTGGTCAGCCTGCTTGCCGTAAAACATTCTAAAAACAAGACTTTAGGCATTATCAGCCTGGTTGCATTAGCGATCAATCTCATACTGTTTCTGGTCCCGAGAAAATGACATTTTGATAATAAAACGGAGAAATTATGAAATTTTTTATTGATACGGCTAATTTGGACGAAATCCGCGAAGCGAACGAGCTTGGGATGATCGACGGCGTGACGACAAATCCGACGCTGGTCGCGAAGGAAGGAGACATCGACTTCAAGGAGCATATCGCCAAGATCTGTTCGCTGGTGAAGGGCGATGTGTCGGCTGAGGTAACGGCCCTTGATACCGAGGGAATGCTCCGCGAAGGGCGTGAGTTGGCGAAGATCGCATCAAATGTCGTGGTTAAATGTCCGCTGACGCTCGACGGGCTGAAGGCAACCCGCATTTTTACGGCCGAAGGGACGAAGGTTAACGTTACGCTCTGCTTCTCGGCCGCCCAGGCGATCCTTGCGGCAAAAGCGGGTGCGGCATATATCTCACCGTTTATCGGGCGGCTCGATGACATTGCCACAAACGGCATCCAGCTAATTCAGGATATCGTAACGATATACGGCAATTACGGTTATAAGACCGAAGTTTTAGCCGCGTCGATACGCCATCCTATGCATATCGTCGATTGTGCACTGGTCGGTGCGGATGTTGCGACGATTCCGTTCAAAGTCATCCAGCAGCTTGTTAAGCATCCGCTGACCGATAAAGGATTGGAAGCGTTTTTAAGCGATTGGAAAAAGAGCGGGCGAGAATAAGAGAGTTTAGCCGCGGATTTTCGCTGGATCAACACGGATCAGAAACGATAGAATTAGCTCTATCCGCGTCATCCGTCCTAATCCGCGGCAGAAATTCATGTTCGCTGGTATGTGCAACGAACACTTCCAATGGTCTAATTGCCGGTCAGCAAACTCTTTAGCTCGCCCTGTTTTGCAGCGGCTTCAGAATCCTGCTGCAAAGCTCCCTGATACCGGGCGACGAAATCTACGTTGTCATCATCCATAGCAATCAGTTGGCTCAATTTAGCGAGATGTGTATCGACGGCTTCGTTATCGAAGCCGTCTTTTTGCGCGAACATTTCGTCTATATCAACGATCAGCGTGGAAAATTTCCGCAGCCAGGCAAAATCGTTATCCTCTATAAGGAGATTCAGAAACTGTCCGCTTGTCACCGGCCCGTGCATTCCTTCGTAGAGCGAGCGTTCAAAATCAACCAGCGATTTGTGCAGTGAAAGAAGTAAATTCCGGGCTGATTTAAGCAGTTCCGTGTTTGTCATACTTAAATAATACACTAGCTATTAAATTTTCAATACCGCGCCAAGCTTTGATTATTAGCCCGCTAATGATAGCTTATTAGTTGGCTAACGATTGCATATTAGCTCGCTAATTATAGTTTATTAGCAGGGTCGCTGCTTAGTTAAGCGTATTAAATACTGCTACTTAAGAAAGTGCATATGGACCTCGAGAACACGATCAGTTTTTTATTGGCGAAGGTGACCGTTACTCATCGCAACCTATTGCAAAAGGCTGTAAACGAGGCGGGGCTGCACAGCGGGCAGGTTTTTGTTCTGTTCGAATTGTGGAAAACAGACGGGCAGCGGCAGATCGACCTGGCGGCTCACCTGGGGCTTTCGCCTCCGACGGTGAATAAAATTCTCGGCGGGCTGCTTGGGAATGATTTCGTCACGCGGGCGAAGTATGAGGACGATGCCCGCTCAACGCGAATATTTTTGACGCAAAAGGGGCTTGATGTGCGTGAGCATCTAGAAGAGCAGTGGGCAAAGCTTGAAGAGCAGACCATTGCCGGGCTGACGGATACAGAAGCCTTGATGCTGCGACAGCTTTTAGTGAAGTTGGCGGTGGAAATGGGTTAAGATCGGGCATTACTTCCCGGTTTTGAGTTTTTTAAAAGGCCATTATTTTCGTAGAAACTTCAATCCGAGATGAGTGACAAAACGGAAAAAGGAGATGAAGATGAAAGTTCTTTTTGCAACTGATGGAGGAAAGCAGTGCGACGCGGCGGTCGAATCAATACGCAAGCTGGCTCTCGTCGATGGTGATGAGATCAAGGTCATCAGCGTCGTGGATATGGCTCTGCCGATGGCAATCGATATTTACGGAGGATTTTTGCCGGACACATCCGAGTTCGAAAAAAACGGCAAGAGAAAACGCGGAGAAGATCGTGGCATGTTCCCGGTTTCTGCGGTCTGAGCCATCGCTGCGCGGCGCAGGACCTCTCCCGTCGGAGGGCGTCATGACGACGAGCTCGGGTGGCGACACCGACTCGACGAGCCCTAGAGCAGTGATCCATCTG
>JANNGV010000075.1:0-10389 GCA_031404055.1 Chloracidobacterium sp. | reverse complement strand
CGCCGGACCGCGTGCGCGAATGCAGAAGACGAGCCGGGAGGACATCGAGAGCGGCTGTCGGCGTCAGGGAACAACACAGGGCCGCCGCGAGTCAGTTCCACCGGCGGCTCGACCGATTTCTCGGGAAACCGAAATATGGGAGTGCGAAAAATGTCAATTTTTATTTCCGAACCCAATGCCTTTCCCGTGTGGCGGGCTCGCCCAGCATTATGAAGTGGATGCGGACGAGTATTTTCAGTCGCATGAAAAGGATGAAAAACTGGAGAGTGCAGAAAGGCTCATCAAGCAGGCAGAAGTGCTTCTTGGGCGGAAAGGGCGGTTGCTGGATGTCGGTGTGGGTCGAGGGGAGATTCTTATTGCGGCAAAAAGGAACGGTTGGCAAGTCGAGGGTGTTGAGCCGTCAGAGTCGTTCGCTGATTACGCCGAAAAGCGTGTTGGAGCAAAGATCTGGCGGCAGCCGGTCGAAGACGTCGATATCCCTGAAAATGAATTCGACGTGGTGATATTGGCGGCTGTTTTAGAACATCTTTACAACCCAAATGAAGTAATAAAAAATATCTCCAGAATTCTAAAATCGGGTGGATTACTTTATTTGGATGTGCCGAATGAGAAAGGCCTGTTTTTCAAAGTAGGAAATTTGTACAACAGAGTCCGAGGACGTGATTGGTGTGTAAATTTAGCTCCGACGTTTTCACCGTTCCACGTTTCGGGTTTTGGACCTAGATCCCTGAAAGCCCTTTTAAAGAAACATGGACTCGAACCGAAAGCGTGGACCGTCTATGGAGGAACGAGCATGGTTTCGTCGCACGGCGGCCTTGTGGGCATGGCCGAAAAACTTGCATCGAAAATCATTACAAGGGCGAGCGACATTGGCGAAATGGGTACGTACATAGAAACTTGGGCAGTAAAGAAATAAGATCGATGAGGCGTGTCTTAGGTTTGTGTTCATATCCGGTCGAGGCCGCTGCGACGCGGTTTCGGATGGCCCAGTTTATCGGACCTTTGCGTGAACACGGAATTGAACTGGATATAAAACCGTTTCTTGACAGCGTGCAGTTCGGAGATTTCTACAAGGGTCGCGGAATCACGGGAAAACTGTTTGGTATGCTTGGGCCGCTATCGCGAAGGATTGCAGGTATATCCGATGTGCGAAAATTCGACCTGCTGTTTGTTCAACGTGAGGCTATGTTTTTCGGTCCGGCGATGTTCGAATGGATCTATCAAAATACAGCGAATATTCCGATGATCCTGGACTTGGACGATGCGACTTACATTTCTTACGTAAGCCCTAAATACGGCCGCGCAGGCAGTTTTTTCAAGTTTTTTGGCAAGACGGACAATTTGATCAAACGCGCCGATCTGGTTGTCTGTGGGAATCGGTTCATCGCTGATTATGTCCAATCGAAAGGCACGAGAACTGTTATTGTTCCGACGGTGGTGGACACAGAACTGTTCACACCGATAGAAAAGAACAACGAAATCCCTGTACTAGGCTGGATCGGTACGCATTCGACATTCCCCTTTCTCGAAACTCTTTTCCCCGTGCTGGAAAAACTGGCGAAAAAGCAACGTTTCAGGCTGCGAATAGTCGGTGCCGGCGAAAAAGACATAAATATTGACGGCGTGGAGGTTGACAATCTCGATTGGAAGATGGACCGCGAGATCGCCGATTTTCAATCTTTTGACATTGGGCTATATCCAATCACGTTAAGCAGTTCGGCGAATGAACAGTGGATTCTGGGAAAATCCGGATTCAAAGCCATCCAATATCTGGCTGTCGGCGTGCCGTTTATCATGAGTCCAGTAGGCGTGTGTGCCGAGATCGGCGAGGTGAATCGGACACACTTCAATGCGATGAGTGCCGAAGATTGGTATAATTCGTTGAGTAGGCTGATTTCGGATACTGGTTTGCGTGAAACGATGGGAGCAAACGGGCGGAAGTATTCGGTGGATCATTATAGCATTTCGTTTCAGGCGTCGGTTCTTGCTGGGGCGATGAAAAGCGTTTGCGGTCCGGATCAAGGGGTTTGAAAAGCGGTCACTGCATTTGGCCGATGGAATAGTTCGAGTTTCTTATGTACATTTTGGGGTTAACAACACTGGGGGATTCAGCGGCGACGCTGATCAAAGACGGACACATTGTAGCGGCGGCAGAGGAAGAACGGTTTTCGAGAAAAAAGCATCACAGCGGGTTTCCGTATAAAGCCATTAAATTTTGTTTGGATCATGCCGGTATCGAACTAAAAGATGTCGAGCACGTTGGGCATTATTGGAAGCCCTGGATATTGCGACACAAAGCGATGCAGGCTGTAAAGGCGGCGTTCGTTTCGAGTGATATGTTCAAGGCAAGGGCCGACCGGGGAATTGCACAGGTCGGGGACAGTTATCTCGGGATGTTTCGTCACCCTAAGCGGCTTCGAGAACATTTTGGTCCCAGCGACTTCAAATTTCATTATCTCGAACACCATCAAACGCACGCCGCAAGTGCGTTTTTCGTTTCGCCATTTGAATCCGCTGCGGTGCTTACTTGGGACGGTACCGGCGAAGACACGACGACGCTTTTTTCAAAAGGAAGCGGCAACAGGATTGAGGTGCTCAAGCGGATCAAGCTGCCACACAGTTTGGGCCAGTTTTACTCGGCCGTAACAAATTACATCGGCTTCGATATGTTTGCGGGCGACGAATGGAAGGTGATGGGTCTCGCCGCATACGGTAAGCCGAAGCATTATGATTTCTTTCGCGAAAAGGTGTTGACGACAAATGGTAGCACCGGATTCAAGTTTGATATTAAGGTGCTCGACCATCATCTTGCCAAGCACTATAAATTCTCAGACGCGATGATTAAGGAGCTTGGGCCCAGCCGCGAGGTCGGCGGTGAACTAACGGAACATCACTGGGATATCGCGTCATCAGCCCAAAAAGCTTTGGAAGACACAGCGATACATTTGGTCAAGCAGATGAAGGAGATGACGGGCGAAGAGAATCTTTGCCTGGCTGGCGGTGTTGCGTTCAATTCCGTCATGAACGGCCGCATATTTCACGAAACGCCGTTTAAGAACTTTTACGTACAGCCGGCCGCGGGCGATGCAGGCTGCAGTTTGGGCGCGGCATTGATGGTGTGGCATCAGAAATTGGGAAATCCGCGTGATTTTGTGATGAATCATGCCTATTGGGGGCCGGGATTTTCTAATGAAGAGTGCCGCTCCACGTTGGACGAAGCAGGGCTTGAATACGAGACACTCGACGATACGGTTTTGCTGCCGAAGCTCGCTAAAATGATCGCCGATGGAGCGATAATTGGCTGGTTTAATGGTCGAATGGAACTGGGGCCGCGTGCTTTGGGTGCCCGGAGCTTTCTCGCTGATCCAAGACGGACGGATATGCGCGAGATCCTAAATCACAAGGTAAAACTTCGCGAATGGTTCCGGCCGCTCGCACCTTCGATGCAGGAGGAACACGGAGCGGAAGTATTCGGCGTCGAGCATCACGATCCGTTCATGATAACGGTTATCGAAGTAGCGGAAGAGTATAAAGCGAAAATACCTGCCGTAGTTCACGTAGACGGCACGGCACGCCCACAGATGGTCAGCCGCGAAACGAATCCGCGATACTGGAATTTGATAAATGAATTTAAAAAGCTCACGGGTATCCCGATGCTTTTGAATACATCATTTAATGTTCAGGAGCCGATCGTCTGCACACCTCAAGACGCGATCAATACGTTTCAAAATTCGAATTTCGACGCTCTCGTTCTTGAAAACAATTTGGTAGAGCGAAGGTAGGATTCGATTCGATGCGCGACAGGTATTTCATTACAGCTTGTTTGATAGTTGTCATCCTGGGGATGATAACCGTGGCTTTTCCGGAAGGCGCCGCGTCGATTCTGGTTGTTTTGGGTTTTTCGCTGGCCGCTATCCTGATTTTTCGTAAGTTCACTGCTGAAAGAGAGTTTCTGACAACGATATTCCTGGGAGCGCTTTTAGTTCGCCTCGCATTTGGTATCTTCATCCATATCTTTGAACTGCGCGATTTTTTCGGCGGCGATGCCGAGACCTACGATTTTAATGGGTGGCGGTTGGTCGAATATTGGAACGGAAGTATTGCATCTGATGATCTTGCCGCCGCACGGGCGCGGTCTGTCGCGGGTCCGGGCTGGGGCATGAACTACCTTGTCGGCATACTTTACTATGCCCTCGGGCGAAATATCTTTGCGGCCCAGTCGTTTTGCGCTGTCTTTGGCGCGGCGACCGCGCCGATGATTTATTTCTGCTCGGTCAAAATGTTCAACAACAAGCGAGTGGCCAAAATGGCGGCGATCGCGATCGCGTTTTTTCCATCTTTCATAATTTGGTCATCTCAGCTTATGAAGGACGGCTTGATAATTTTTCTTCTGGTGCTTGCCATGACAATGGTTCTGCAGCTTCAGGAAAAGTTCAATTATGCTGCCCTGCTTCTCTTGGTTTTTTCGATGTTCGGCATACTCTCTCTCCGATTCTACATATTCTATATGGTGGCGGTGGCTGTTGCGGGAAGCTTCATCGCGGGGCTAACCAGCTCGGTGCAGTCTTTAGTTCGCAGAACAGCGGCGTTGATATTGATCGGACTGGCGCTGACGTATTTAGGGGTAATTAGAAACGCAAGTGTTGACTTTGAGCAATATGGAAACCTGGAACGCGTTCAAAGCAGCCGTTCAGATCTCGCAAATTCCGCCGAATCGGGCTACGGCGAGAATGTTGATGTTTCAACGACGGGCGGAGCGATAAGCGCCCTTCCGATCGGATTCGCATACCTTATGTTTGCTCCATTTCCGTGGGAAGTAGCGAATTTTAGACAGGCCATAACGATTCCTGAAGTATTGCTGTGGTGGGCGATGATCCCATTAATGATTGCGGGCCTTTGGTATGCGATGCGACACCGTTTGCGGGGCTCGGTGCCAATATTGATATTTAGCCTCATGCTTACGCTGGCTTATTCGATCTTTCAGGGAAATGTCGGAACGGCCTACCGGCAGCGGACACAAATCCAGGTATTTCTTTTTATTTTTATTGCTGTCGGATGGGAATTATTGAGGGAAGCGAAAGAAAACAAGAAGTTTATTCAATCTGAAAAACGTAAGCAGAACGACAAGCGGCTTCGCGAAAGGGGCGTAGTTTAAGAAGACATGTGTGGAATCGTTGGATTTGTAAGTAAAAATTCGAACAGCCTGGACCGGTCCATTCTTGAGAGAATGAACGCCGCGATTACTCATCGCGGACCGGACGACGACGGTTTTTACATGAACGAAGGCGTCGCCCTTGGTATGCGCAGGCTCTCGATCATCGACGTCGCGGGCGGAAAGCAGCCTATCCACAATGCCGATAAAACTAAATGGATCGTATTTAACGGCGAAATATACAACTATCAGGATCTGAGAAATGACCTCGAAGAACGCGGTCACAGGTTTTATACAAACTCCGACACCGAGGCCATTGTTCACCTTTACGATGAGTACGGTGCGGACTGTCTTGAGCATTTGCGCGGCATGTTCGCCTTGGCGATATGGGATACGGTTGATAAGTCGCTATTTCTTGCCCGCGACCGCGTGGGGAAAAAGCCCATCCTTTATTCGCACCAGGACGATGGCGGTCTTATCTTCGGTTCCGAGTTCCAGGCGCTTCTGCAGCACCCTGAAATTTCGCGCGAGGCTGATCTTGAGGCGATCGACAGTTACATGTCGTATTTGTGCATTCCGGCACCGCTGACGGCATTTAAGCAGATACGAAAGCTTGAGCCGGGGCATTGGCTACGGTGGAAGGACGGCGCGATAGAAACGAAACGCTATTGGATGCCTGATTTTTCCCGCAAGATAAAAATCTCCGAAGAAGATGCGATCGAAGAAACAACGCGTATTCTTCGGGAATCGACGAAGCTTCGAATGATCTCGGAGGTGCCGCTGGGGGCATTTCTTTCGGGTGGTGTCGATTCATCAATAATCGTTGCCTTGATGGCCCAGGAAAGTTCGCATCCCGTAAAGACATTTTCGATCGGTTTTGAGGAGCAGGACTTCAGCGAGCTTAAATACGCCAAGCGAGTTGCCGAGCACGTTGGGGCGCAATACAACGAGTTTGTCGTGCGTCCGAATGCGATGGAAGTTATTCCAACGCTGGTTGAACACTATGGCGAGCCATATGCCGATTCGAGCGCGATACCGACGTATTACGTTGCTAAAGAAACCCGCAAACATGTAACCGTTGCGTTGAACGGCGACGGCGGTGACGAGAGTTTTGCGGGCTACGAGCGCTACGCCGCAATGCAGATGGCAGAGACTTACAAACGATTTCCAACAGTTTTAAGGCGGGCGTTGGTCGAGCTTCCGGTAAGGCTGCTGCCTACGTCCGAGATAAAACGAAGCCGGTTTCGAGACGCCAAGCGATTTTTGCAAGCGGCCAATCTTCCAAAGACAGAGCGCTATTTTCGCTGGATGTCGACGTTTAATCGAGATACAAAAAGCGAATTGTATACGAAAGATTTTGCCGCCGCGGTGTCGGAGCAAAATGCGTCAATGTACCTGGATCGTTGGTTTGCAAAGGCAAACGGGTCGGGTACGCTGGATGCGGCCTTGCTGACCGACCAGATGACATATTTACCCAACGACCTGCTTGTTAAAGTCGATATCGCTTCGATGGCAAATTCGCTTGAGGCACGGTCGCCGTTTCTCGATCATAAATTGATCGAATTTGCCGCCATGCTGCCCGAAGATCTAAAAATGCGGCGGTTCCAGACGAAATCGCTATTAAAGAAGGTTGCGGCCCGGCTTGTTCCTAAAGAAGTAGTGTACCGCCGGAAGATGGGTTTTGGCGTTCCGATAGGCAAATGGTTTCGCGGTGATTTGAAGGAGTTTGTTAAAGAAGTTCTTTTGTCCGAGCGGTCGCTAAAGCGAGGAATTGTTAAGCCGGAAATGCTTGAGCGGCTTGTAAGAGAACATACGAACGCGGAACGCGATCACGCATTTCAGCTTTGGACGCTGCTGATGCTTGAGCTTTGGTTTCAGAGGTTTATTGACTAGGTATTGTTGGCAACGAAAATTCGTGCCCGGCGTTAAGGCGAGAAAACGTTTTTCTTACTTCCTCTTGCTCCAGGGTTTGTTTTTTTTTAACCACGTAATAAAAGAACAAGAAGGAATAAGAGGAACAAAACAAGAAGAAGACTCTCGTTGTGTACTCCAATTATGAAAGGCGTAATATTAGCGGGCGGATTGGGCTCAAGGCTGCATCCGCTCACCAAAATCACAAATAAACATCTTCTTCCGGTTCACGACCAGCCGATGATCTATTATCCGATTAGAACGCTGATAAACGCGGGGATCGAAGATATTATGATCGTCACCGGCGGTAATTCGGCCGGCGATTTTCTGCGATTGCTTGGAAACGGCAAGGACTTCGGGCTAAAACACCTGAATTATACATATCAGGAGGGCGAAGGCGGCATCGCGGACGCTCTTTCGCTCGTAGAACATTTTGCTGACGAGGAACCGATCTGTGTCGTGCTCGGCGACAACCTTATCGAAGGCAATGTCAGGACAGCAGCGGGGGAGTATGAGCAACAAGGCAAGGGCGCGAAAATCCTTTTGAAAAAAGTGCCCGACCCGCAGCGTTTCGGCGTGCCTGAGCTCGACGGAAACAAAGTGCTCCGGATCGAAGAGAAGCCGTCTGCCCCCAAATCGGACTTTGCCGTGATCGGAATATATTTTTACGATTCGACCGTATTCGACATTATCAAAACACTCGTTCCATCCGGCCGCGGCGAACTGGAGATAACGGATGTCAATAATCATTATATCAACCGCGGCGAGATGACCTGGAACGAACTTGAGGGATGGTGGACGGATGCAGGAACCTTCGAAAGCCTTCTTCGGGCCTCTAATATGGTTGCGGAAAGCGGGGCGAACAATATCTAGATAGGTATATATGACTTTTAAAAATGCGGAGATTCAGGATGTGATCGTATATCCGTTGAAGAAATTCTTTGACGACCGTGGATGGCTGGCGGAGTTGTTCCGCCACGACGATCTTGACGCGGAGTTTTATCCGGCTATGTCATATATTTCGTTTACAAAGCCCGGCATTCAGCGTGGGCCGCACGAGCATGTCGATCAGGCCGATCTTTTCTGTTTTATCGGGCCATCCACATTCAACATGCGAATGTGGGACAACCGGCCGGATTCGCCAACCTACAATCACAGGATGTCATTCGATGCAGGTGTTGACGATCCGATGGCAGTGGTCGTGCCAAAGGGCGTTGTTCACGGCTACCGTAATATCGGGAGCGTTGACGGGATGGTGATAAACTGTCCCAACCGCTTGTATATGGGTGAGGGAAAACGTGAGCCGATCGATGAGATTCGTCATGAGGACGATCCGCAAACTATCTATCGGATGGATTAGAAACGACCGGGTTTCTTTGTGTTCATTCTTATTCATCTTGTTCCGCGGTTCGATCTAAGTCATCACCACCGAAAAAGAGGAATTAAGAATGAACAAGAGGAATCGAAATCTATATTAGCCCCGGCCCGCATTGCTTCTTTTTCCGCGATGAAGATCCTACGCATCATAGCCCGTTTAAACGTGGGCGGGCCCGCGCGCCATGTTGTATGGCTGACAAAAGGGCTGCAGGACGGCGAATTTCAGTCGACTCTGATCGCCGGGCGAGTGCCGGATGGCGAAGAGGACATGGGTTATCTCGCCGGGCAAAATGGCATACAGCCGGTATTTATTGATGAAATGAGCCGTGAACTTTCGATTCGCGATGCTGTTTCGCTCATCAAGATCTATCGGCAAATGAAGCTCGAAGCTCCGGATATTATCCATACGCATACGGCAAAAGCCGGAACTGTCGGACGAATAGCAGCTTTCTTTTATCGATGGCTGACGTGGAAATCACTCGCCGGCAAGCCGCGAAAGGTTCGTGTCGTACACACATTTCACGGCCACGTTTTTCACAGCTATTATGGCAAATTAAAAACAGGGATTTTTATCGCGATCGAGAAGGTTTTGGCACGATTCGCGACCGACAAGATCGTTGTTATCTCACCGCAGCAGTTCAAGGAGATACACAGCGAGGTCGGAGTCGGGAAGGAAGAACAGTTTGCGATCATCCGGCTTGGTATCGATCTTGAATCGTACAGTCCATCGGAGGCAAAACGCAGCCAATTTCGCCGTGAACTAGCCGCTGCTGATAGTGATTTGCTTGTTGGCTTCGTCGGACGGCTTACTGAAGTAAAGAATGTTTCGCTGCTTCTTCAGGTTATCGAGCTTTATAACAAGGTAGACGACCTTCCAAAGGTGCGATTTGTAATAGTTGGTGACGGCCATTTGCGGGCGGGCCTTGAAAGTGAAGCCAGCAAACGGCGAATAGAAAACGCCATCCATTTTCTCGGCAACCGTGCGGATGTCGATAATATTTATGCCGGCCTCGATATTGTAGCTCTGACTTCTCTGAACGAGGGAACACCGCTATCGCTTATAGAGGCAATGGCTAGCCGTAGGGCGGTTATTTCCACGTCGGTTGGCGGCGTGGTTGATCTTCTGGGAGAAACAACCGAAACGCACGACGGATTTAACGTTTGCGAACGCGGCGTTGGTGTTGTTCCAAACTCGGCCGAGGGATTTCGTAACGGCTTGATTTATTTGGTAAAAAATGAAAAATTACGAGAAAGTATTGCCAGCCGGGGCGGAGATTTCGCAGCATCGACATACAGCAAAGACCGTTTGGTTGCGGATATCAGGAAACTTTATCGTGATTTGGTAAACTAGTTAAGAATTACGACAAATTTCCCCGTTTGGTGTCGATTTTGCCGATCGTCGTGATCGGACTATTTTATGTTACAGGCCCTTTATAACCCGTTAATTGCCGGAGGCGTGAGTGTTATAGCCGCCGCGCTATTGACGCTTTTCGTGCGCGGCTTTGCGCGGAAGTTCGATTTTGTTGCCAAACCCAAAAGCGACCGATGGCACAAGCGGCCGACGGCGATGCTCGGCGATGCTCGGCGGTGCGGCTATCTTTTTGACGACATTGATAATGTATGCGGCGTTTGTTCCGAAGACAAAAGAATCCTGGATTGTTGTCGCCGGAAGCTCGCTACTTTTTGTAATCGGTCTGCTCGACGATATTCTCAATATAAAACCGTATCAAAAACTCGTTGGCCAGCTTTTCGGGGCCGTGATAGTCGTCGGGTACGGGCTGAAGCTACCTCTTACCGGATATGAGCTTTTGGACATCTGGATCACGGTTTTCTGGCTGATCGGAATAACAAATGCGATAAATTTGCTTGATAACATGGACGGCCTTGCCGCTGGTATCGCGGCCATCGCGGCCCTATCGCTGGCGATCGGTTTTGCCGCAAATGCACAG
>JANNGV010000074.1:0-4585 GCA_031404055.1 Chloracidobacterium sp. | reverse complement strand
GCGCAAAAAAACGGAGAAGCCACAACGACTCCCGACCTAGTTGACCCCCGCGTATCCACGGCCCTCCAACTGATAAGTAACGGACGAGCGGATGAGGCGGCCGTCATTTTGGAGGCAGCGTCAGCCGAGAAATCGAATGACCCGGCGTTAATGTTCTGGCTCGGAAAGGCTTATTACCGGCAGGCCAAATATCAGAAAGCAATCGAAAAACTGAATCTGAGCACCGCAAGACTAGATAAAACAAAAATAGAATATAAAGAAGCAGTGCAGATATTGGGGTTTTCGCATTACGTATTGGGACACCTTGCGGAATCAATTCCTTATTTCGAACAGATTATTAAATGGCAGCCGGAAAATAATGAAGTGAGTTACGCTCTTGGCGTAAGCTATATTCAATCGCGGCAGACGGCAAAGTCCCGTGAAGTATTCGCACTCTTGTTTAGCGTTCCTGCGAATTCGGCATCGGCATATTTGATTAACGCCCAGATGCACGTGCGGCAGAGATTTGAGGAAACGGCCGAAGCCGAGCTGAATCAGGCTCTCAAACTAGACATGAAATTGCCGCAAGTCAATTTAGTCTTGGGCGAGTTGGCGATTTACAAGGCTGAAATTGACAAGGGCATCGTCTACCTTCAGAAAGAGATCGCCCTCAACCCGTTAAACGGAATGGCTTACTACCGTTTGGGCGAGGCTTTAACACGTCAGTCAAAATGGGACGAAGCGATTCCGCCACTGCAAAAATCCATTTGGCTTAACCCGTTTTTCAGCGGACCATATATCGTCTTGGGCAAGGTGCATCTCAAAAAAGGCGACTTTGGTAATGCTGAAAATATTTTGCGACGCTCCGTGGCAATGGATCCCAATAATTTCGGAGCGCACCATTTACTCGCTCAAACGCTTCAGCAAGCCGGAAAAATTGACGAAGCAAAGAGAGAATTTACTCTTGCCGAAAAATTACGCGGCAATGCGGAGAAAGACCCGTAAAAGACGATAGCCCCATGAGTGCGTATCTCGCGGTGCACCGCAGCATATCGGACTGACCCGTTCCTCGATCCTAGTAATCGATTTACAAAATGAAAACAACGCTGTTCGTTTTAGCTGTACTTATTTTTTGCCAATCGCAGATCGTACCGCAGCCGGTTGAAAAACCGTTCCCGATTACCTTCACGGACATCGCCGCGCAAGCAGGACTGACTGAGCCGAGTATTTATGGCGGTATCGAATCCAAAAAGTACATTATCGAAACGAACGGATGCGGCGCGGCGTTTTTTGATTTCGACAACGACGGCTGGACCGATATTTTTCTTATGTCGGGAACGCGGCTCGAAGGCTTCAGCAAGGGACAAGAGCCGACCAACAGGCTCTACCGAAATAACCGGAACGGAACTTTTACGGACATAACGGGCAAGGCAAATTTGCGCCGGAGCGGCTGGGCCTCGGGTGTTGCAATCGGCGACTATGACAACGACGGCTTTGAAGATTTATTTTTAACCTACTGGGGACAAAACGTTCTTTATCGCAACAATGGGAACGGAACTTTTGCCGACACAACTGAAAAGTCGAAATTAAAGAGAACCGAAACGCGTTGGGGTTCAGGCTCGACGTTTATAGACTATGACCGCGATGGCGATCTCGATTTATTCGTCGCAAACTATCTGAAGTTCGATATATCAAAAGTTCCCGAGGCCGGCAAGGGGGCCAACTGCGTGTGGAAGGGAATTCCTGTCAACTGCGGTCCGAAAGGTTTGCCAACCGACACCAATCTGTTTTATCAAAATAATGGCGACGGCACCTTTTCTGATGTTTCGGTTACATCGGGAGTGGCTAATGTCACCGGGCGTTATTCGATGACCGCGATCGTAACGGATTATAATAACGATGGCTGGTCGGACATTTACGTCGCCTGTGACTCGACCGCCTCGACGCTCTACCGAAACAATAAAAACGGAACGTTTACCGATGTCAGCCTTGAAAGCGGAACGGCATATAATGAAGATGGGAATGCTCAGGCGGGAATGGGTGTGACTATCGGTGACTATAACGCTGACGGATTGCCGGATATTTTTAAAACGCATTTTGCCGATGATTTGCCGGTGCTGTATCGAAACGGCGGCAAGGATTTTTTTGAGGATGCATCGCGGCTAGCCGGTTTCGATCATACGCGGCACGTGCAATGGGGAACAGGCTTTGCGGATTTTGATAACGACGGCTGGACGGACATTCTCACGGTAACAGGCAACGTATATCCCGAAATTGAAAAGATTTTCAAAGAGTATCCGCATCGCGGCCCGCGGCTTGTTTATCAGAATTTGGGCAACGGACGTTTCCGTGATGTTTCCACAATCACAGGAGCGGGTATTTCAGAGCCGAAATCCAGCCGCGGCGCGGCCTACGGCGATTTTGACAATGACGGCGATATTGATGTGCTGGTAATGAACATGAACGAGCCGCCGCTGCTGCTGCGAAATGATTTAAAATCTTCCAACAACTGGCTGACCCTGAAACTCTCAGGTACAAAATCAAACCGTTCAGCCATCGGCTCGCGCGTGACGATTAAGAGCGGTACGCACACACAAGTTCAGGAAGTAACAAGCCAGACGAGTTATTATTCGCACAACGATTTGCGTCTGCATTTTGGCCTCGGAACGAATAAGCAGGCCGACTCAGTTGAAATCCGCTGGCCGAACGGGCAGACGGAGACAGTTAATAATGTAACGGCAAATCAGATTGGCAGGATTAAAGAGGGAAGTGGAATCATTAAATGAAGTTTGTTTTTAATAATCTACTCGTCATGCTTCTATTGGGCTCCTGCGCATTTTCTCAAAATGTGCCTCCTTCCGTGCCCTACGCGGTTTCTCTTACAAACATCGCCAAACAGGCCGGGCTAACTTTCGTAACAATTTACGGTGACGAAAAAAAGAACCGCTATTTACTGGAGACAACGGGTGCGGGCGTCGCCTTCATAGATTATGACAACGACGGTTGGCAGGATTTATTTTTTGTAAACGGCACGCGGCTCGATGCATTGCCAAAAGGGATGACTCCGCCGACGAACCGTATGTTTCGTAATAAGGGTGACGGCACTTTTGAAGATGTAGCGGCAAAGGCCGGTTTGACGCGAACTAATTGGGGGCAGAGCGTTTCCGTCGGCGACTACGACAACGATGGAAATGACGATATGTTTATCACCGCCTTCGGCAAAAACGCGCTTTATAGGAATAACGGCAATGGAACTTTTATTGACGTTGCGGGAAAGGCCGGCGTCGCGAACAATCAATCGAAATGGGGTGCGGGCAGCGCGTTTCTTGATTACGATAAGGACGGAGATCTTGATCTTTTCGCGGCAAGCTACATTGATTTGGATCTGAAAACCGCCCCGCTTCCCGAGACCGGGCCATGCGTTTACAAAGGCGTAATGGTCGCATGCGGCCCTCCGGGGCTGAAAGGCGGTGTAAATATGCTGTGGCAAAATAACGGCAACGGCACGTTCACGGACGTTTCCGAAAAATCGGGAATTAGAAAAACCGACGGAACATATGGTCTGGGCGTGGCGGTTTCAGATTATGACAATGACGGATTCGCAGACATCTATGTCGCGAACGATTCGTCGCCGGCGATCCTTTATCGCAACAATAAAAACGGCACGTTTACGGATGTTGCCCTAGAATCCGGATGCGCATATTCGGTGGACGGTAAACCGCAGGCGGGAATGGGCGTTTCAGCCGGTGATTATGACCGCGACGGCTGGTTCGATATTTTCAAAACGAATTTCTCGGGCGATACTTCGACGCTTTACCGCAATACAGGAAAGGCTGTCTTCGATGACATAACATTCGCCGCCGGAATGGGGCTTAACACCCGATGGCTCGGCTGGGGAACCAGCTTTGCCGATTTTGACAATGATGGGTGGCTTGACGTCTTTCTGGTCAACGGACATGTTTATCCAGAAGTGGAAAAATTAACTACCGAAGCCGGTTACGCCCAACGAAAAGTTTTGTATCAAAACTTAAAGAATGGTAAATTCGCGGATGTTTCCGCTCAGGTTGGCGGAGCGGTCATGGAGAACTCTCCGGCCCGCGGAGCGGCGTTTGGCGATTTCGACAACGACGGCGATATCGATATCGTTATTAATAATGTAAACGCCTCGCCCGAACTGATTCGCAATGATTCTAGGTCAGGCAATAATTGGTTGAAGATACGATTCGTCGGAGTTAAATCAAACCGGAACGGGATCGGTGCCCGAATCAAACTAACCACGGACGACGGTTCTCAAATCGAAGAAGTTAGAAGCGGAAGCAGTTATTATTCGCAAAACGATATGCGCGTAAATTTCGGTGTCGGCAACGTCGCGAAGATCAAATCTCTCGAGATACGCTGGCCGAGCGGACAGATCGACACCATTAACGATCTCGCGGTAAATCAGATTATTAATGTAAAGGAAGGCTTTGGTTTGTTAAGTAAAAAAATGAATGGTGCGATAACTGGAGTTCAATGACTGGAGTGCAAGCACCCGTGCTTGCATGGGTGTCGCTTCGATTTTTAGGCTACGACGTTGCCCCCGATCGTGCACACCAGCTGGCTCGAC
>JANNGV010000073.1:0-2616 GCA_031404055.1 Chloracidobacterium sp. | reverse complement strand
TCCAGTTCGACGTTAAGCGAGCGGTCTTGCCCGACAAGGTATTTCTCCTTGATCCTTATTGACGAGACCGCGAACCCGATCCCGGTTTCGCTTACATCCGTCGTTTCACCCGATAGGAAAAGGTCGTCACAAGACGATCTTAACCCGCCTTTCTCGGCCCCGAAGCAAACCTTGACGGGAACACTATATTTTTTTCGAACCGAGGCCCGGCGTTCGGCGATGGTGCTGCTAAATCTGGAAACCAGTTCTCGTAACATTTCTTGTTTTGATTCAGGAAAGTAATTACCGCAGGTTTATGGCTTGATCGGGGGGGAACCTTAGCCTATAAATAATAATACGCTCAATCGAGATTCATTTCCATTCATTTCTTCAGGGGCTTGCCGCCGGCGTCTTTTGCGGTCAGCAGCGGCGACTTTGCGTCGTTCAGCCTGACCAGATATGAAAGCTTGCCGCTCTTGCCATACTCGGCCGGCGTCGCGGTGGCTGAATAGCTTGATTTATCATCACTCAGCTCGACAGCGTAAACATAGCCGGTCGTCTCGGACGTCTGAACGTCGCTCGGCAAAAAGCCGCTCGCGATCAAAGCCGGTATCTCACCAAATTTACCCTGATTCTGCGCCGAATACGCTATCTGCGCCTTTGAAATACGGTTCAGCATCGCCTTTGCCTCATCATGGTGCGTCGCGATACGCAGGGCGTAAAAGTAATTCTTCCCTTCCTGCTTGATCTGTTTCTCAGCCGTTTCGTCGACGGTCAGGATCACCCAAACGCCGTTCTCCCGCCGTAGCCTGACTTCCTGTATTTCTATTTTATCGGGATCTTCACCAGGCAATTTTGCCGTTACGGTCGCCGAATCGCCCGAGACGATCTCGCCATTTATCTCGATCTCGGCCGGAACGTTCTTTGCGACAGCCTCGAAATCGACTTGGAAATCCTTCAGCTCTTTGTCCGAAAGCCCTTCGATCGCCGGCCGCAGGTTTGTAAGAAAGATAGCTTCACGAAAACGCCGTTCACGCAAATTTCTGTAAAAAACCCGGACCGTGTCGGCCGGTGAATTCGGCTCGATCGCTATCGTCGCCCCTTTTGGAGCAACCGCCGATGCGTTCGCAACTTTCGTTTCAGCGACAGTAGTCGGTGCCGCAACCGAACAGCTCCCCAAAAAAGTCGATAAAATAAGCGAAAAACAAACAAAGAGGCCCGACTTCAGATACGTATGCCGCATGAAAAACTCTCCAAAAATTCAATTGCCTATGCGCGTGGGTTTGCTGTCTCAGAAAGCGTGCCGGAAGAAAGATAAGGACACGCCATTTGCATTATAGCGTGTCCCTGACAAAAGGTAAAACAGTTTTTGTGACGGCTTACAGATCGCCTTCCCTGACTTCCGACGCCGCCGACGCCTCGGCTACGCTTCCATCTCCGCCGCCTTTCATTAGCTTTTCTCGCCCGACGAGATACAAGATCACGGCGATAATCGCAAACGGCACCGCGCCCAGCCACCAGGCATAATCGCCCGCAAAGAACGGATTGTTTTCCTTGGCCCATGCATTGGAGGCTTGGGACACGGCCTCGAGGGCCGGCAGGAAAGCAAATATCGCAAAGAGTATGCCGGCTACGGCAGCCCCCGCGATATAGCCTGAAGCCATGAGAACGCCGTGCGATTTGTCCGTTTCTGCGACGATCTGTTCCTCGGTTAGATTTTTATCCGTAAGCTTTCGTTTTAGATAAACATCAACGATTTTGCGAACCAGGCCGCCGATAAAGATAGGAGCGCTCGTCGCTATCGGCAGATACAACCCGACCGCGAATGCCAGCGACGGGACGCCGACAATCTCCAGCATTATCGCGATCATTGCTCCTAAAATTACAAGCGCCCACGGCAGGTCTTGTCCTAAAACTCCCTTGATTATATAGCTCATCAAGGTTGCCTTTGGCGCATCGTAACGCGTGAGCTTATTGCCATTAGCGTCTTCTTTAACAACTCCGTTTATGGCTGGATCGACTAGATATACCGGCTGTCCTTGATTGTTGACAAGATATTTACCTATTTGGCCCGACTGTGGATCGGTGTTCTGCCAAACGCGATACTGCGCCGTGTCTGATTCAAAAGGCCCGCTCTTGACCGCCTCGCTTTTTATCTGCCCTTTATCGCGAAAAAGCTTGTCCTCGGTGACGGAAAACCCGGCCGGGAACGTCGTCGCGTCAACTTTCTGATAAAAGGTGCCGGTATCATTTAGGAATAGAAGCAGCGGCCCGAGCACGAGAGCCGATGCGAATGCACCGACAAGGATCGCGATCTGCTGTTTCTTCGGCGTTCCGCCTACCCAGAAACCGGTTTTGAGGTCCTGAGAGGTCGTTCCGCCGTTTGAGGCCGCGATGCACACGATACCGCCGATCGAGAGGGCGGTGACAAAATACGGGTCCGAGGCCGTCCATCCGAGCGCCAGGAAGACGAGACACGTAAAAAGCAGCGTCGCGACCGTCATACCCGAGATCGGGTTTGACGACGAACCGACCTCACCTGTCAGCCGCGAAGAAACCGTAACAAACAAAAATCCAAGAACGAGTATGAGGAGTGCACCCAGGATCGAAACGACCGGATCATCGAAAAGGAAAAGG
>JANNGV010000072.1:0-1905 GCA_031404055.1 Chloracidobacterium sp. | reverse complement strand
GGTTTTTCAGCCGTTACCGGCGATGTAAACGGCGACGGTTTTTTGGATGTTTATGTGACGTCCTATAACCGTTATGGCCAAATAACTCCTGATTCCTGGTTTCGAGCGACGAATGGCACGCCGAATTTGTTGTTTATGAATCAGGGCAATGGGACCTTTCTCGAAAAAGCCGCAGAGTGGGGCGTCGACGACCGTCGCTGGAGCTATGCGGCTGAGTTCGCCGATGTGAACGGTGACGGAAAGATTGATTTGTACGTCGCCAACGACTTCGGCGAAAAGGCGATGCTTATTAACAAGGGCGGCAAGTTTGTCGACGAAGCGAAGGCACGCGGCGTGGAAGACCCCGGCAATGGCATGGGAGTTTCCTTTGGCGATTATAACAACGACGGTTTGCTCGATCTGCACGCAACGAATATGAGCTCGACAGCCGGAAATCGTATCATTACCCGCCTTTTTCCGAGTGCAAGCGTTAAAGACAACGTCTACAAAAAACTAGCTGCCGGAAACAATCTTTTTGAGAATACCGGCGACGGTAAATTCAGGGACGTGACGGCCGAGGTCGGTGGATTTTCAGGCGGCTGGGCGTGGGGCGGCGGGTTCATAGATTTTGATAATGACGGCTGGGAGGACATCTACACGCCAAACGGATTTATTTCCGGCAAGTCGATGAAAGACACCTGAAGCCAGTTTTGGCGTCAAGTTGTGACGCAAACAAACGAGAAGGAAAAAGGAGTTCTACGCACTGATCAAAATAGCCTTATGTTCGGACAGGGTTTTTCATTTAGCGGCTACGAGCGTGATCCGCTTTATTTAAATACCGGAGCAAAGAAGTTTATTGATATTTCCGGTGTTTCTGGAATCGATTCGATCACGGACGGGCGGGCCGGAGTTTTCGCCGATTTCGATAACGATGGCGACCTGGATGTTTTTTCGACGACGATTCAAAATGAGGCGCATCTTCTTTTTAGAAATAATGTCGGACAGGACAGCAATTTTCTGCGGATCGCTCTTGAAGGAAAGTCTGCCGGGCGCAACGCTTTCGGATCGGTGGTTCGCGTGAAAACATCCGCCGGAATATTGACGAAGATCAAATCGGGTGGTTCGGGGTTTATCTCACAGCATGATCCGCGTCTTCTCTTTGGATTGGGCAAAGATCAGCGGGCCGAATCGATTGAGGTGACCTGGGCGAACGGAAAGGTTGAGAAGTTTCCGCATCAGGCAATTGCCGGCGCCACTTTGTTATTGAAAGAAGGCTCAGGAAAAGCTGAAAGCGTTGTGCTCGGCAAAACGCAATTGCTAGATCCGTTGACCAAAGCAGAGATTTTTGCCCGTGGCTTGAAAATTGAAATTGGCAAACCGCTGCCTAATTTCGCCTTGAAAACTGTTAACGGTGTGAAAAGTTCGATGCAAAAGCAATTCAGGGCGGGACGCCAAACGCTTATAAATATTTGGGCGACATGGTGTATTCCCTGCGCGACGGAAATGCCGGAGTTGCAGAAAATGCAGCCGCGTCTTGCCGCCCGTGGCATCGACCTGATTGGCATTAATGTAGATACAGAAGCGAATGCCAAGATAAAAAACTTTTTGCTTGCAAAACGGATTGGTTACCGAAATCTCACTGGCGGCGTGACGGCGATAGAACAAATTTACGCAACCGACGAACTGACCGTGCCGCTTTCGATCCTGGTCGATGAAAAGGGCATTGTTACGGACTTAATTCCCGGATGGTCAGCCGAGACGAGGCGTAAATTTGACGTCTTAGCGGGCGGTGAACAAAGTAAAACGGCAGTTCAGCCAAAGGAGTCCAAAACGAATAAAAACCGTTGAATGCAGCATTCTCTGCTTATATTTTAACCTATGAAGAGATTTATTATTTTCGCGGCTTTTCTCATCATGCTTTTTGGA
>JANNGV010000071.1:0-1566 GCA_031404055.1 Chloracidobacterium sp. | reverse complement strand
AGCGAGATAGCCAACGTCGGCCCAATCGATCACCTCTACCGGGCGGTCGCTTCCGTAAAAACCCTTGGGCATCAATCGCCGCACGAAACCCTGAAGGCTGACATCGGCCCCGGTCACACGCCAGAATTCGCCAACATCTATCAATTGCACATCATTGACGCGGACCACTCGTTTGCCATCGACGTCGATTAGCTGGTTATCCAGAACGTCCTTACCCAGCAAAACTTCGCCTTCCCGCCGTTCGAAAGGCGTCAGGTCGAGCTTTGCCGAGCTCATCTTGGCTCCATTTAGACCTATCGCTGAAATATTACGCCGCGGGATAAAAAAATTGCGACGCCGCAATCGGGCGACCAACCCTATCACCGGCGGATATTCTTCGCTGCCGTATTTAACCAGAATATCGTTGATCGAAGCGATCTTTTCGTTTCGAGCATCGAAAATCGGACGGCCGAGAATTTGCGAAAGATAGAGCATTAGCTTAAAGGGCGTTGAAAACCCTGTGTATGGAATCATCTTGTTCTTGTTCCGGTTTGTTCTTCTTGTTCGGCGGTGAAAAAAGCGAAATCACGGAGCAAGAGGAACATGGAATGAACAGGAAATTAGATTAAGAATACCCGGAAAATAGGTTTTTCAAGAACTCTTAAAGATAACGTAACTTTCGCAAAGGTTGAAGCCGTGGCAGAGCAGGTAGCGTTTAATTTTGCGTTGCCGGTAAGACGTTACAATGAGAAAACCTCTCTGCGTTCTACGCGTCATACTCAGCGTGCTCCGCGTTAAACTGTTTTTAACGGGGAGAACGCTGTATCCTGCTGAATTTCGCTTTACCGTTAGCCGCATTTGATGCTACCGTATATATCACATTTACAAACATTGTTTACTTTATATTAAAGTTTTGGAACAAGTAGAGCATTCGGCATTTGTTAATTAAAGGAATTGAAGACGAATTTCCTTGGCCCGATTTCGCCTCGCATTATCAAAACATACATTCATCAGCCTAATTAGTTTCAAGACCATTTGCCGTTCAGAATGAAAAAACTGCTACCTATCATCCTCTTTTCTACCTGCCTCGTAATATCGGCCTCCGCCCAAAACGGGACGAGAGCAATGGATAATTTTGACCGCGCGCAAGGCGTTCAGGTTTATTATCCTCCCGTAAACCCGATATTTGTGACAAAGAAAACAACGATAAAAAAACGCCGCGGCTCGAAATGGGAAGTGACGGTAGAAGATAAGCTTGTAAAGAAAACCGGAAAAACACGTATGGTTGTATCGGTAACGGACGGCTTGGCGCAACGCGAAGCACTGGCGAATGCCGGACGGACGTCGCTTACGATGGGAACAAGCTCGCACCTTAAAGGCTTTACGACAGGCAACATTCTGCACGATTCTTACATAGTCGATTCAAGCAGGCGTTACGGCATCGACCCGCTTTTGATCTATTCGCAAAGCACCAGGAATCGTCGTTTAAACTCAACGCCACTTCGCACAAGGGAGCGAGCGGATTGATGCAGCTTATGCCGGCAACTGCCCGACGTTTCGGGGTGACGAGGATTTATGATCCGAAGC
>JANNGV010000070.1:0-7486 GCA_031404055.1 Chloracidobacterium sp. | reverse complement strand
GTCTCTTGAAATAATTAGCCATTTTTACCCCAGACTAATGCATCATCCTCGATAGCCATGGCTCTTGTTCCACCGAGTTCCACGTGTTCCAGTTGTTTCACGCGCGGTGGAACGGAACAGGGGAATTTACGATTTTTGTTGTTTTATTGGTGGGGTTGTGATAGAAACTTAACTTAATTTCGCTTCGCAAACGCAATCTAATTATAATTAAGGACAAAATAGTTACTCTTTTTATGGAGACACAATCCGCACGCGTCGCCACGACGGACAATAAAACTGCGGTCGTTTTTGCCGGCGACTATATAAAAAAACTTACACGTGAGAAGAACGAACGCGAGTGCAAAATGCGGTTTGACGAAGGCTGCACCGAGCTTGTCGTCAACTTTTCGCAGACCGAAATCGTCAACAGCATCGGCGTTTCGATCCTGCTCGGCGTCATCGATTCCGCCTCGAACGCCGGTGCCCGCGTTATTTTTTCAGATGTAAATGAAAACACCGTCGAGCTTTTTGATATGCTTGGAGTAAGCAAACACGCGGCGATAGTGAATAGTTGATAGTGAATAGTACAGCGGAAAATTGAAAATACAAGACTTTCGACAAGTAAATCTCAGGGAAGTGGCCGAGAATAAGAACAAGATCGTCCACACCTTTGGTGCGCTTGCCGAACTTGGTTATGAGGTAGCAAACAAGGGCAATTTTCAGGAGACGATCCGCACATCGCTGCACCTTGTTCTGGGCTCGCTGGGCATAATGCGCGGCGGCGTGGCACGGTATTCCCGGTTCGAGCACGAACTAAACATGCTCGCGGTGCGCGGTCTCGGTGACGACTTTCCGCTTAGCTTATCGCTTTGTCACGAAGACGAACGCCAGTTTTTGACCAACGGTTTGCATCCGATCGAGATCTCAAAGGCATCGGTGCTGCCGTTTTTTCAGGTCTACGACCGGACCTTCGAGAATACCAAGCTGCTGTTACTGCTGCCGCTCGTGATCCGCGATGAGACAGTTGGGGCTGTATTTTTGGGCGAAAAGGCGACCGGCGAGCCGTATACGAGCTACGACAAAGAAGTCATCTGTGCGATGGGCCGCCACATCGGCGGTGCGATTGCTCAGCGAAACATGCTCGTGGAGCTCGAACGGCGTTCGGATGAGAACCGGAAGCTTTACGAGAATCTGCGGATGACTTACAGCGATACGGTCAAGGCGTTTGCCGCCGCGATCGACTGCAAAGACAAATACACCGAAGGGCATTCGGTACGTGTCGGCAAATACTCCGAGATCATCGGACGGGAACTTGGCTGGGGCGAGGACGAGGTCGAGGGGGCCGCCGTGGCCGGTTATCTGCACGATGTCGGCAAACTGACGGTCGAGCGAAAGATCATAAACGCTCCATACCGAATAAATGCCAAGGAATCAGCCGAACTGAACAAGCATCCCGGCGTCGGTTTCGAGATCCTGTCGCCAATCCATCATCCTTATACAGACGTTCCGCTAGCCGCGAAATATCACCACGAACGCCTCGATGGGCATGGATATCCCGACGGCCTTTACGACCGCCAGATACCGTATATTGCCAAGATCGTTAATCTCGCGGATTCGTTCGACGCGATGACGACCGACCGTCCTTACCGCCGCCGCCGACCGGCGAACGAGGTTTTTGAAGACCTTCAGCGAAACTCCGGCAAACAGTTTGCCCCGGAGATCGTTACGGCTTTTTTCCGCGGTATCTTAAAAGAATTGAACGGAGAATCGAAGGAAAAGCAATTTCGCAAAATGCTTGGAAGAGAATACATGGAGACGGAAGGTCTCGCGATATCTTTGAAAACGGCCCTGAATGGAATGACGCCTACCTCGAACCTGACGATGATAAATATGGATTGACTCAGATCCCGTCGCCTTTCATCAGAGAAACGACAGTGCCGCGGCGAATTTATACTAGAACGCTGCGGCACCGTCGGCTCAATGTTCAATATCCGAGGTATCGAACGACGGAAAAGCTATCATTTTTTGCTCTGTATCGCTTTTGCCAACGCTGATGTTTGCTGAAGCGATTCATCCAGAAATTCGTTGATCGCCGGTTCGGCTCCTCGAATTCCTTCAGCAATCATTTCGCCAGCGATATCGTCGTGCCCCTTTTTCAACATTGCCTCCAGTTTCTTTTCATCAGCCGGCAGCTTGGTCGCGATAAAGTTCACTACCGACGCGAAAATTACTCGGCGCAAGTCCTGCAGCGGCAACAGCGAACGGTCTCTCTTCTCATCCTCACCCGCGATCTGCATCGCTTTCAGCGTTCGGGTAAGGGTCGGCGAAGCCTTGGCTGCGACCAGCATTTGATCGACAACGTCGGCCAGTGCTCCGGGGCCGAAAAGACTCGTTAAAGCTTCCTCGGCAACAATCCCGATTCGAAGTAGCGGGTCCCACGGGCACGGATGCGGATCGGGAAGCTGCAGCTCCAATATCTCGAAATCGAACCGCACGGTTGCCGCGACGATGAACGGCCAGCAAAATCGACGACCTATCGGTGCAAGCCATCGGACCGTATTTTTGTAGTAACGCTTGATCTTTTCGTATTCGGGCGTCGGCATTCCGCCGACGTACAAGCCGGTACGCGGCAGCCCAGTTAAAGGATCATTCCCGGCACCAGCTCCGTTGAGATTAATGTTTACGAAATGGTGCCATGTGGCATCGCAAACTACGCGCCCAACCGCCGCGGCATCGCCGTCGTAAGCGGAGATTGCTCCGAAACAGCGTGGTTTGACTGGAGGCTTAAGAGTGTCGGTGATAAAGCGGCCCGCCGAGATTGAAATTGCGACCACCTGCGGCGCTATGCGCGGGCCACCGCTCGTTGGGTTAGGCCACTCTTCGACGCCGGCAAAATTACCTGCTACCGGCGTCGGAGCCAGACACTCGCTCTCGTGTGGATGATCAGGCAGAAAATCGACCGTTCCGGACGTATAACGCAGCACCGGATGCACGTTCCAACTCGTCGCCACATTATCCGGCCCGCCATTCGAGAAGAAAACAGGATAAATACGCTGTGGAAACGCGTCGGCCTGGTCTTGAAACTGCTTAACGTTATCGGTGCCCGGATCGATCACCGTATCATGGCGGTTTGGGTTGACCATCGGAATGCTTGCCCAGTTGCGCATGCCACGTACGCGCGGGATATTAGCTCCCATGCCGGCACCGATAGTTTCGTGATCGCCGGTGGCAAAGACGCCTCCGCCGTTTTCCATAAATTGAGCGATCGTAGTTTGCTCAGCGGCTGTTAGAACGGTTGTGCTGAATCCAAATAACCAGATTTGGTCGTAATTAGCCGGCGTCACCACAGTTGCAGCCGTTGCAAAATTGAAATTTCCGGCAATCGTCACCGGCGCCGTTCCGCTTCGATGGGCGGTGGAAACCGTGTGGCCGGCTCCTGTTATGATCGAGACGAACTCGGAAAGGCCGAATCCGGCTACACCGAAGTTCAATGAACTATCCGCTACCATCAAAATCTTTTGCGGACAGGGAAATCTCCATAAGATCTCCAAAAATCGGTTCCCTTTAATTCTTGCTACATCGATATCAAACATAAGAGGTCTCCTTTGTTGCCAATCTTTCGAATCGGCCGCGCGCTGAGGGGGTAATTGTGGGGTCGCTCAGCTCCTAACAAACAAAGGCAGCGCTCTTCCTTTTTCGGTGGGGCTTACCTTGCGGCTCCGCATTGCAAGACGAGGAAAATTTGAGCCCACTACCGTCAAAATAGAGGCTTCGGCGGAAGATAGCAGTTTTTTCGACTCGTTTGATGGGAGGACGAATCTCGTTGCAAAAATTGCTTAAAAAGTTTTAATTATCCAGGCGCAATGTGAACTGCAAGTGGAATCGAATTGGGAATTAGTTAAAGCAGCGGTCCCTTTTCAAGGAGTTGGACGAATTTTTTTGCGGCGAGAGACAGGGTCCTATCGCTACGGTAGATCACGCCTACAGGCCTTACCCATTCCTTCTCAGCTAATTTTATGACGGCTAGCTGCCCGGACTTTTCTTCATCGGTAACGGACGGCAGCGGCAATATTGCGAGGCCGAACCCGACCTGCACGGCGCGTTTGATCGTTTCGATATTATCGAACTCGGCAACTTTTTTTACCTCGACGCCATACTGTTTGAGTATACGGTCTGTCGCTTTGCGGGTTGGAGTGTCGCGTTCGAACAATACTAAATCCAGGCCGTTCAGGTCCCTTGCCTTGATCTGTGATTTTTTCGCGAATTTGTGATCGGGCGGACAGATCAGAACCAGGCGGTTGGCCGGCATTTGTCCAACGGTCAAGCCCCGACGCGGCTCGGGGAACGCCAATACGCCCAATTCGACCGTGCCGTTTAGCACGTCACGCACAACCTTTGTAGTCCGCGAATACTCGAGATCTATTTTGGCGGACGGAAATTTTGTCATGAATTCTCCGACCTTGGATGGAAGCTCGTGCAGCCCGACGCTGTAAACGGTCGCGACTTTAACAGCGCCACCGATTTTGCCCACCAGGCCACGCAGATTTTCGTTTAATTGATCGTATGCGGCGAGAACGTTTTTAGATTCCCGGTAAAAAACCTCGCCCGCGGCCGTAAGCTTCACTTCACGCCGTCCCCGGACACGTTCCAGCAGTCGACGTTTGAATTTTTCCTCCAAAGTACGGATCTGCTGGCTTACGGCAGATTGCGTAATAAAATTCCTTTCGGCCGCCAGGGAGAAACTCCTAAGATCGACCAGATCGCAAAAAACTTTCAACGTCTCAATGTGCATAACTAAATTCTATAATAATTCACCGATCAATAAGAAATTTGTAAGTAAGTAAATCTAAACAATCAGCTCAAGCGAATTCATTTTATCTTAGTTAAATAAATCATTAGAATAATTCAAAGCGTGCAATTGTAGTATTGCTTCTTTGGCTTTAGAATCTTTCTAAATCCAAAACACTTGTTAAAAGCTAAACGAATGGCTATAAAACTCAGCAGTACCTTTCTTCTGCGAAAGCTTCACCAATTGACCGGAATCGTTCCGCTCGGGCTCTTTTTTTTCGTGCATATGTTCACGAATTCGAAAGCAATGAACGGAGAGGCATCGTTTGAAAAAGCTGTTCAGGAGATTCACGATATTCCCTTTCTTTTATTTCTGGAGATTTTCGGAATTTTCTTGCCGCTTATATTTCACTCCGTGTACGGCATCATAATTTCGTCCGAAGCACGGTCGAATGTTTTGAGCTACGGATATGGCCGAAATTGGTTTTATTTTCTTCAGCGTGCGACTGGCATTTTCCTGTTTCTTTTTATCTTCTTTCACATCCTCAACTTCAGATTTGGGTTGATTCCGGGATTGAATTTAACCCCGATCGCGGGCAATGCCGACCTGTCATACAACATAGTTTCCGCCGAATTTGCGATTCCCTGGGTAATGGCCATATACATCGCTGGAATAGCGGCAACCGCGTGGCATCTGGCGTATGGATTTTGGCTGTTCGCGGTTGATTGGGGGATCATAATTGGCGAGAACGCGCAAAAGTATGCGCTTTACGGATGCGTCGCGTTGGCATTCGGCTTGTTTGCAATTGGCACGAATGCGGCCGTCTCTTTTGTGCGGCCGTGCGGCCTGTTCCCGGCGGCTTTGTGTGAAAAACCGTCGCCTGTGAAGAAAACCGAAGGACCAGCTAAATTTTAGCATTTTGCGATAAAAAATATGTCATCAAGCGGATCAAAATTTGCGATTGTCGGCGGCGGCCTTGCCGGCCTTGCCGCGGCGATGAAGCTGGCTGAGGCGGGCCACGAAGTCGACCTGATCTCCGTCGTGCCGGTAAAACGCTCTCACTCGGTGTGCGCTCAGGGCGGCATCAACGGTGCCGTTAATACTAAAGGTGAAGGCGATTCGCCCGCAAAGCATCTTGACGACACGGTTTATGGGGGCGATTTCCTGGCAAATCAACCGCCGGTGCAGCGCATGTGCGACATGGCTCCACAGATCATTTATCTGTTTGACCGGATGGGCGTACCTTTTTCGCGTACAAAAGAAGGGCTGATGGACTTCAGGCGATTCGGCGGAACTCTCCATCACCGAACCGCTTTTGCCGGAGCATCAACTGGGCAGCAATTGCTTTATGCGCTGGATGAGCAGGTCCGCAAATTTGAAACGCAGGGTAAGGTGAAAAAATACGAAGGCTGGGAAATGCTTTCGTTGATTCTGGACGATCAT
The DNA here is from genome assembly GCA_031404055.1 of Chloracidobacterium sp. Taxonomy (GTDB): domain Bacteria; phylum Acidobacteriota; class Blastocatellia; order Pyrinomonadales; family Pyrinomonadaceae; genus OLB17. Next base: position 1,275 of record JANNGV010000070.1, on the reverse strand, counting down.
CAGGTTTGCCGCGGGCTGATCGCGATGAATCTTCAAACGCTTGAATTAAAAGCTTTTGCGGCCGACGCGGTGATTATGGCAACCGGTGGCCCCGGAATGGTCTTTGGAAAATCGACGAACTCGCAGACCTGCACCGGCAGTGCAGTCTCGGCCTGTTACCAACAGGGAGCTTGGTACGCGAATGGTGAATTCATTCAGGTACATCCGACATCGATTCCGGGAGAAGATAAGCTTCGCTTGATGAGCGAATCGGCGCGCGGCGAAGGTGGCCGCGTCTGGGTACCAAAAAACACCGCCGATGCGTAATCCGCGGGACATTCCGGAAGCAGAGCGTTGGTACTTTCTCGAAGAAAAATATCCGGCCTACGGTAATCTCGTTCCGCGCGATATCGCGACCCGCGAGATATTTCAAGTCTGCTTGGAGGGTCACGGAGTCGGCGGCGAAAATCAGGTCTATCTTGACCTGACGCATATTCCGGCCGAAACACTTACGCGCAAACTGGGAGCGATACTTGAGATTTACGAAATGTTTGTGGGTGACGACCCTCGGCATGTGCCAATGAGGATCTTTCCCGGCGTGCATTATTCGATGGGCGGCCTATGGGTCGATTTCGAACAGCAGACAAATATTCCCGGCTTGTTTGCGGCCGGCGAGTGCGATTATTCAATTCACGGAGCAAACCGGCTTGGGGCTAACTCGCTTCTCTCCTGTGTTTATGGCGGTTTTGTCGCCGCACCGTCAGCCATCGATTATGCAAAAAATGTAGAACGAGGGAACACGGAAACAAACGGTATTTACGAAGCCGAATTGAAAAAACAGCAGGAGATCAACAATCAGATCATTAAGAACGAAGGCGGCGAGAACCAATACAAGCTCCACGAAGAAATGGGCAAGGTGATGACGGACAATGTGACTGTCGTGCGCTACAACGACCGGCTAAAAGCGACGGACGAAAAGCTGCTGGAGCTTCAGGAAAGGTTCAAAAATATTTCGATCAACGATTCAAACCTATGGGCGACACAGGCAGTTCCACATGCGAGACAATTGTGGAACATGCTGCAGTTAGCCCGCGTGATAACGCTCGGCGCGCTGAACAGGAACGAATCTCGAGGAGCGCATTACAAACCCGATTTTCCGGATCGTGACGATGAGCACTTCATGAAGACGACGATCGCCGAATATTCCGACGAAGCTCCGATACTCTCTTATGAGGCGGTCGATGTATCGCTGGTCGAGCCGCGAAAGCGTGATTACTCGAAAGGAAAAGCCAAAGC
>JANNGV010000069.1:0-1652 GCA_031404055.1 Chloracidobacterium sp. | reverse complement strand
CCTGCTGACGCTTCATTTCTTCGTGGAAGACGAGCAGCTTGAGCCCCGGGCAAATATCGAAATGAAATATAGTTATCGAAAAAAACGATCTTACGGACCAGCAAAAGTGCGGTGCTAAATACAACAGCCAGCGAAAAAACGGCAAAAGTTAAGATAAGCAGAAAGCCCAGACCATCTAAACCCCGCCAATCCGTCACTAGGAAATATACGGTTCCAGCAAACACAAGCGTGCCGCCAATGAAATAGGCCCAAGCCAAAACGGCGGCACTTTGGCGTCTCAGAAATATCTTCTTTTTTTGCCTCATTTCACTCCTAACTTAGGAGTTTTCGCGCCTTCTTAACCACGTTCTCGACTGTGAACCCATAATCGCGGAACACGTCTTCCGCCGGTGCCGACGCTCCGAAGCGATCAACGCATAAAGTATCGCCGTGGTCGCCGACATATTTTGCCCAACCGAGGGAAACACCGGCTTCGATGGCCAGTCGGGCCTTCACATTCGCGGGCATCACGGAGTCTTTATACTTTGCCGATTGCTCGTCAAAGAATTCCCAGCACGGCATTGAGACGACGCGGGTTGATATGCCTTCGGCGTTTAGCTTTTCGCGGGCTTCCATCGCGAGGCCGACTTCGGAGCCGGTGGCGATCAGGATCAGTTTTGGCGTGGTCAATTTTCCGGCCTTCGTTTCGGCCTCGGCCAGTGTGTAAGCGCCTTTGTGCAATCCGCGCGCATCGGCAAATTTTTTGCGGTCGATCAACGCGACCCTTTGGCGCGAGAAAGCAAAAGCGGTTGGGCCATCGCTGCGTTTCAGTGCAGCACGCCAAGCTTCGCGCGTTTCGTGGGCGTCGCATGGGCGAATGACGGCCAGGTTCGGGATCGCACGCAGAGCGGCCAGGTGCTCAACCGATTGGTGAGTCGGGCCATCCTCACCGAGGCCGATGGAATCGTGCGTGAAGACAAATATCGTTTGTATGTGCGACAAGGCCGCAAGCCTGATCGCCGGCCGCATGTAATCCGAAAATGTCTGGAACGTCCCGCCAAACGGGATCACGCTGCCGTACAGCGCCATGCCGTTCATCGTCGATCCCATCGCGTGCTCGCGGATGCCGAAATGGATGTTGCGGTTCTGATATTCGCCGGCTGAAAAATTGGCGGAAGATTTGATGTAGGTATTATTCGACGGCGTCAGATCGCCCGAACCGCCGATCATCTGCGGGATCGTGTCGGCGATTGCGTTGATAACGTCGCCGCTATATGCGCGGGTCGCTTTCGCCTCAACACCGTCAAATGTCGGCAAAACTTTTTCCCATCCATCCGGCAATTGGCCGGTCCGCGTGTCCTTCAAAGTTTTTCCAAGCTCAGGAAATGCCTTCTCGTATTTTTTAATCGCCGCTTCCCAGTCCTTTTCCAGCTTCGCACCGTTTTTGACCGCAGCCCTGAAATGCGACAAAACCTCTTTCGGGATAAAAAAGCTCTTGTCCTCGGGCCAGCCAAGATTGCGTTTAGTCTCTTTGACCGCATCGGGCCCCGGAGCATCCGAATGCACCTTTGACGTACCCTGCTTCGGCATTCCAAAGCCGATGATCGTCTTGACACGGATCAATTTTGGCTTGTCCTTTATTTTCTGCGCGTCTTTAATGGCCTGCTCAATCG
>JANNGV010000068.1:0-7913 GCA_031404055.1 Chloracidobacterium sp. | reverse complement strand
CCGCCATCTATCGGCGCAACCTGATCGAGCCCATACTGGATGTTAAAAACGTCATCGAAAATGTTCAGGCCGCCTACGCCGACCGCTTTCTTGATTACAATGTCGCCTTCGGGCCGACGAGGATCGAATTGATTATTCGGCGAACTCGTGTCCGGCACGACCTTGCAGCCGCCGTCATCAAGCATGTGTGCACAATCACCCATAAAAGTTATATCTCCCGCGTTCTCAAGCGCTTTCATAAGACGTAAAGATCAGGCGGGTTTTGCAATGGCAGTTTGAGTCGCGGCTTCACTATGGTTATTGGCGGGCGAAGGAGTCTGCTGAAAAGCAGACGCCGCGAGGCGCGAAATTATACGGTTGACACCTGCCGCATCCGCTACATACACTTTGCAAGTGAATCCTGATCCCATCGCAGCCGGAAGCGAAAATCCAGCAAATGTCCCGCCGACCGCCGGAATGACCACAAAGGTCGTGAAGGGCTCCCTGTGGACGTTTGCCGGACAGATGTTGCCGCTTGGCGTGTCCCTGATTACTTCGCCGATCGTTATCAGGCTTTTGGGGGCCGAGGGATATGGCGTGTTGATTCTCGTGGTGCTGATCCCGACCTATGTCAGCTTTGCCGATTTCGGGATGGGCATGGCATCAACAAAGTTTGGGTCCGAGGCGTATGCGTCGGGATCGCAAGAAAAGGAGGCCCGCGTTGTCCGGACGGCCGCCCTGATCGCTCTGCTGACATCGCTTCCGGTCGCGACGGTCATTTTTTTCCTGTCTGGCACTCTCATCGGTTGGTTCAATGTCCCTGAGCGCTTATTTGAAGAAGCGTCGCTTTCGTTGAAACTTGCGGCGGTTGCGTTGGTGCTCAATGTCCTTTGCCTAATTTTTAATACTCCGCAGCTGACTCGGTTGCGGATGGACCTGAATACGCTGGTCAACGCCGGTTTCAGAATACTGGGAGCGATCGCGATACCGATCGTCATCTATCTGGGCGGCGGTATCGCCGGCGCAATGCTCGTCTTGATCGTGGTAAGCACGCTGACATTGCTCGGTCACATATTCGTTTCGGGTCGGTTGCTCCGCGAACTGTTTCAGATGTCGATCGAAAGGGCCGCGATCCGTCCGATGCTCAAATTCGGCGGTGCTTTGGTGGTTGGAGGTGTAGCAGCCATATTGCTTACAAATTCGGAAAAGCTGGTATTAACCAAGATGACGTCGGTCGAAAACCTGGCGTTTTATTCAGCCGCGACGACGCTTGCTGGCATGATCGCCATGTTTTCGGGTTCAATGATCCAGTCGCTTTTGCCGGCATTTGCTCAGCTTCAAAGCGCGGAGAATCGCACGGCGCTGACGGCGCTTTATTCGCGCGGAGTAAGGATCAATCTTATTTGGCTTGTGCCCGGCTTATTGGCTTTGGCTCTAATCGCAAAGCCTTTTTTTACCGTCTGGGGCGGAGAGGCTTTTGGACGCGAAAGTCCGATGCCGTTTTATATCCTGCTGTTTGGACTGGCTTTCAATGTGCTTGCGTATCTTCCGCTGACAGCGATAATGGCTTCGGGGCGATCGGACATTTTGGCGAAGGTTTACTGGATCGAGTTGGCGCCGTATATATTGCTCGTCGCGTGGCTGACCTCACGGTTTGGTGCAAGCGGAGCGGCAGCGGCATGGTCGGTTCGCGTCGTCGCGGATTCGGCGATACTATTCTGGCTGGCAAAAAAGGTCGGCGGAGTTTCGTTTACGCGTCGGGCCAGACAGTCTTTTATATCGGCATTTGGGCTATTGCTCGTTCCTTTGGCGGCCATTCTGTATTACCGCGAATTGAACTTCGCCGTCATAATCACTACTCTTGTAATTACCGCTGTTTATGCCCTGATCGTGTGGAAGGTGGTTTTGGAGACAGAAGAGATCACTTGGCTTACGAATAAATTGAATGCCCGTTTCACCAGATAAACCTGCAGACTGCGTACCTGCCATGGCTAGCAGCAGCGAGCTTTTGGGGATTTTGGATCGTGTTGCGGAAGTCACGGTTTTGGTTGTGGGTGATGTAATGCTCGACCGCTATTGGTGGGGCAATGCTTCCCGGTTGTCGCCGGAGGCTCCGGTGCCGGTCGTTGCACTAAAAAAAGTTTCCAACATTCCCGGCGGCGCGTCGAATGTGGCGGCAAATATCGCCGGTCTTGGGGCAAAAGTTATCTTGACGGGAATGATTGGATCGGACGATGCCGGTGCCTCCCTTCGTGAATCGCTGAAAAGTTGCAACATTCCCGACGAATTTCTTGTTTTGTCACAGGCTCGGCCGACGACGGCGAAAACGCGAGTGCTTGTTCATAATCAGCAGATTGCAAGGATCGATGAGGAAACGAATCTCCCGCTGACCGAAACTGAAGAACTGAGCGTACTCGGAAGGGCAAAAGATGTAATCGAGAATGTGGACGCCGTTGTGTTGTCTGACTACGAGAAAGGCTGCCTGACGCACACATTGGTTGCGTCCGTGATCGCCGAGGCCAAACGGCACGGAAAGATCGTTCTGGTTGATCCGAAAAGCCGCGATCTAAGTAAATACAGCGGGGCGACGCTGCTGACGCCAAATCTGACAGAAGCCTTACGCGCCGCTGGCATCGAAAACGGAGGCGAGGAGATGGCCGAGGAGGCGGCTCGTAAAATTTTGACTGAAAGCTTCGTCGATTCGCTGCTTATTACGCTTGGAGAACACGGAATGAAGCTGTTTCAGCCCGGTGCCGAATCGGTGCATTTTCCCTCAATGGCCCGGCAGGTCTATGACGTAACCGGAGCCGGCGACACCGTTGTTGCACTTTTAGCGGCCGCGCTCGGAAGCAAGGCGGACATGCATTCCGCGATCGCCTTCGCCAATATCGGTGCCGGAATCGCCGTCGAGAAGGTCGGCACGACGGTGGTCGGAATTGGCGAACTCCGCTCGGCAATACATGAGTATCTTTCTCATTCGCAAGAGAACCTACGGACGGATTTTTGAAATATATACACGTCACGCATAGGCTCGATGCTTTTGGACTGAATGGAAGTTCGGTTTGACACACGCAATGTCCGAAAATACACTTTGACCAGTGACACCCCACCTAATTCCCATTGAAATAGATCGTCAAAATGCCCCCTCGACCGTCGGAATGACCACAAAGGTTGTCAAAGGCAGTCTTTGGACAATTGCCGGTCAGGTCGTTCCGCTCGCCGTCTCTTTGGTGGCGGCACCTTTAATAATTCGCCTTTTAGGAGCCGAAGGTTACGGTGTCCTGATCCTGGTCACCCTGATACCAACATACGTTGGGTTTGCTGATTTCGGTATGTCGATGGCTTCAACCAAGTTCGGCAGCGAGGCTTACGCTGAGGGCGACGAAGAAAAAGAAGGTCGCGTAGTCCGCACGGCGGCGATGATAGCCCTGGTTACGTCAGTGCCGATCGCCGCGTTGCTGACCTATTTTTCTGTTTCGCTAATTGAGCTCTTTAATGTTCCGGACTACCTTAGGGCCGACGCTGCTCTGGCTCTAAAGCTCGCGTCGATTACATTTGTCGTCAATTTTCTTTGCGGCATTTTCAATACACCACAGCTTGCCCGGCTGAGGATGGACCTGAACACATTCGTGAACGCCGGCTCGCGCATCGCCGGCCTTATCGTGGCGCCCATAGTTATTTTTCTAGGGTTTGGAATAACGGGAGCTGTCTCTGTACTCCTAGTCGCCAGTCTATTGAACCTGTTTGGCCATCTTCTGGTTTCCAAGCGGCTCTTGCCGCACGTCGTGGGCATAACCGTCGATCGAACGATCCTCAAGTATTTGTTGAAATTCGGGATGCCACTGGCATTTTCCAGCATAGCTGCCGTGCTTCTTGTAAACTCCGAAAAGTTGATTCTGACGAAAGTCACATCGGTAAGGGTGCTCGCCTACTATGCCGTTGCGTTTACATTTGCAAACATGGCGACAATGTTTTCAGGCGCTATGAGCCAGTCGCTTGTCCCGGCGTTTTCACAGCTTCTCACCCCGGAAAAAAAAGATCATTTGAATAATTTGTACTCGCGAGCGTTGAGGCTCAACGTGATTGGATTGCTGCCCCTGCTTTTTATTTCAGCAATTGCTGCGAAGCCGTTCTTTACATTCTGGGCAGGCGAAGATTTTGGGCGCGAAAGCACGTTACCATTCTATGTTCTGCTATTTGGGCTATTTTTTCACCTCAGCAGTTATGTTTCGGGCAGCCTAATAATTTCCTGCGGGCGAACTGACATTATTGCAAAATTATTTTGGGCTGAATTGGTTCCGTTTCTAGCTCTTACCGGCGTCCTTACGATGCATTATGGGGCGGTTGGTGCGGCAGTGGCGTGGAGTGTTCGCGTTGTAGTCGAATCATTTTTGATGGTTTGGCTTGCGAAGAAAGTAGGTGGAGTTAAGTTTGAATTTGCGTGCAGCCCCATAAATGTTGTCCTTGGCGTTTTGATCCTTTCTCCGCCTATTTTTTTATTAGTTTTATTTAAGGAACCTACTATTTGGGTGTTTGTCTTGTCACCTATCTGCCTTGCCGCGTATATTGTCTTCACTTGGATTACGTTAATCGACCGCGGTGAAAAAGTGTGGTTAAGTAAAAAGGTGCATATTGCTTGAGAATTTTCGATTGTTTGCCGCTATGAATTGATTCATCTATTTCTAGTGACCACAACTTACATGACAAAGAACGGAAATGAGAGGACAGGGTAAGATTTCTGTTCAGGATAAACCAGCATAATAGACACGGCCTTCCCATTTGACTTGGGTGACTCACAGATGATTGTTAATAAGATTGCGAACAGATTGAAAACGAATTCGGAGAATACGTTCCGCTTTATTCGTCACGCTCTCTCTAGAAATGGAGACTGCGATCAACGCTTAAACGGCACTTTATTGCTCAATATTCCAGAACCGAAGCTCGAACGATATTACTTTTTATTGGCAAAGTTTTTCGAGATTGCGGGGTGGAAGGTGTGCATAAAATTCAGTCCGAATTTGCTTTTGAACCTTCGAAATTTCAGCGATTTGATTTATAGCATTCCATCGCTTGACATAGTTCTGCAGCGACCAAAAAAATTAGACTTGGAGCTAAGTCTGGACAATACCGACTACAAGCTTAACCGCCTTCAAATCGATGTGAACTATTTTAGTACCGAAAAGGAGACGGACAGTTATATTCTTCCGTACCAAATGCACCCCGAAATCTATGACAGCGGAATTTCAGAGATCGTGGGCGATATGCGTGAAGGAAGTCGAACGATACGTGTACTATTTGCCGGAAACTCAGGTGATACATATAGCAATCCGGACATCGAAGAAATCTTTGGCAAAATAAACCGAAATAGGCTGACCGACATTTTGAAATGTATGATCGACGGATCAAAGGTGTTGTGGATTGAATCCAAACACGCTTTCATGGAAGAGTCGCGAACCAAGAAAGACTCATTGTTCTTTTTATCGAAAGATGTTCGCTTGGAGATAGATGAATGGATGGGCGCCCTTGCAAATGCTGATTTCTATGTTGCCGCCCCCGGCGTGAGCATGCCTTTCTCGCACAATGCCGTTGAGGCTATGGCGGTCGGGACAATCCCGATAATTGAATACGGCGAAATGTTTGTTCCCGAGCTTCGGGATGGCGTTAATTGTATGACGTTCTCCGGCGAAGACGATTTTAAGCGTCGCATTCACGATTGTATCAGTATGAGCGACAATGAGATTTTGAGGCTGCGGACGGGTGTTATTGAGTATTACGAGCAGTATTTGGCACCGAAGTCGGTGGTCGGCAACTTGTGTAGAAAAGCTGGTAAGGTTTCGAAGCTGTATGTCAATTGCGAACATCTCTCGGCTTTGGTGCTAAAAGAGCGTATGAGATGATTGGCACCAGGACTGCACGGCCTAAAAGCTGAAATGGTTTCGTATATGCATCTTACAAAGTTCAGGCGACTGGCTCGGCGAATAGGCCAAGATTTCAAGATTTTTCGTTTGACAAAGAATTGGAAAGAAATCCTCATCGCAAAGACGAAACATGATTCATACCGGCGGATCAGTTTTCGCAACGGGATGGTTCTGGAATCACCTTCCGAAGTCTCTTTGGATTTTCTGTTTCACGAAATATGGCTGGATGAGTTTTATTCGGGCGAGGGTTATGAGATTCAACCAAACGACACAATAGTCGATATTGGCGGGAATATTGGGGTTTTCGCGCTTTGGGCTGCCACTCGTGCGAAAAACGTTTTGGTACATTCCTTCGAACCGTTCCCGAAGAATGCTGAATATTTTGCCGCGAACCAAAAAGTTAGCGGCGTGGCCAACATCAACTTTCATACCGTTGCGGTAGCCGATGCCGATGGGTTTAGAACTCTGCAACTGGCAGAATCATGGATGTTACATTCACTAGGTGAAAAGCAGAGCGGTTCGGAAGGAATCGAGGTGCAGTGTGTTTCGTTTGATTCAGTTGTTGCGGATATTCCGGTGTGTCACTTCCTCAAACTTGATTGCGAGGGAGGCGAATACGAAATTCTTTATGGAGCCAGTGACGAGTCTTTAAGTAAGGTTAGGCGTTTAATCTGCGAATTCAATATACGTGATTCGAAGAAAAGAAACGGTAACGCCTTGGCTCAATTTTTGACGGAGAAAGACTTCGTAATTGACGACTTGCAGATGCTTCAGGAAGGCTGCGGGGTTATTCGTGCGAGACAACGATGAACAAGACTATTTGCGTGGTCATACCGTCGTACAATTACGGTCATTTCATTCGGGAGGCGATCGAAAGTGTTTTACGGCAGACGCTGCGGCCGACGGAGATCATTGTTGTTGACGACGGTTCCACAGATGGAACAGGCAATATCGTCGGTATGTTTGGAGATCGGGTGCGGTATATTCGGCAGGAGAATGCCGGAGTTTGTGCCGCAAGAAACCGAGGTGTTCGGGAATCGACTGGTGAACTGATCGCATTTCTTGATGCCGACGATATTTGGGAGCCGACGAAGGTCGAAAAGCAGATCGAGAAGTTTGCCGAAGACGCCGAGATTGGGTTAGTGCATTGCGGAATGCGGGAATTTGATGGAGATACTGGCGATACCGTCAATTTTTTTCTCGAAGGAGGAGAGGGGTGGGTGGCCGACGACCTGCTTCTATGGGAAAAGCCGGTAATTAATGTTAGCGGCACGGTCATAGTTGTGCGTAGAAAAGCTTTTGACGATGTCGGCGGTTTTGATACGCGTTTAAAGGTTGGCGAAGATTGGGATTTTTGTTACCGGGTGGCGAGGAAATATAAAGTCGGATTTGTACGCGAAGCCTTGGTGAATTACAGAAGCCACGGTAAGAATGCTCATAAAAATATTAAGGAAATGGAGCTTGGAATGTCGCTATTCTACGAAAAAGCATTTTTGAGCGATCCAAAAATTACAATGCTGCGCGGACGGGCCTACGGAAATTTTCATCGGGTATTGGCTGGCTCGTATTTCAATGCGGGCCAATACGTGCAGTTCGTAAATCACGCTGTGAAAAGCATTTGGAACAATCCATCCAATATTCGCTATTTTGCCGAGTTTCCGCTTCGCCGATTAGGAAGTAAATAATGGCGAAAGCTCTGTATATTTGTTATTTCGGGGTGAGGGAGCCGCTTGTTCAGACGCAGGTGCTGCCGTATTTGCGGGAGCTGTTGAAGGACGGGCATGAGATAAGTTTGCTGACTTTTGAGCCTTTGGCCGGAGAAGGAGAGAAGGGGAGACGGGGAGACGAAGCGATCAGAGCGGAGCTGGCGGCGGATGGAATCGAGTGGCATTGGCTTAGGTATCACAAGCGGCTGTCCGCGATTGCGACGGCATACGATATTTTTAACGGGGCGCGGCTTATTCGGCAAATAATTGCGAAAGAAAAGCTCGATATACTACACGGTCGGGTTCACGT
>JANNGV010000067.1:0-4716 GCA_031404055.1 Chloracidobacterium sp. | reverse complement strand
AGCCTCAGCTATTTTCAGACGGGATAAGGATAGTTTTTGTTAACGGCGTCAGGGTTTGGGACGGAGGAAAAATCACGAACGCCGTGTCCGGCTCTATTTTGAGAAGAAATTAGTCCGGCTCAGTGATGGCCGGTTCCGAGGCAGACTCAGGTATTGGAAACTCGACGCGGTCGTAGATCTCAGATACCGGAATTTCGCATTCTACCGAAGGAATCCGAAATGTGTCTTCTAGTCCGTCAAATGCATTGTGAACCCAACGTCCGTCAGCCTGTCTTTCATGGTGCTCGATGAACGCAGTGTCCTGATAGATCAAAATATAATCGGTCAGACTAGGAAGTTCCTTACGGTAGCGGAAAAATTTCTTCGTTTGATCGTAACGCTGCGTGGATGGCGAAAGAACTTCGATGATAACTTTCGGATTGAGCAGCACATCCCGCTGCGAATCATGAAAAACAGGCTCTCCGCATACGATCGAAAGGTCCGGGTACGCAAACATTCCGCGACTTTCTGCACGAACCTTCATATTTGGAGACAGGGCCTGACATCGCGAGCCCTTTAAGGCTAGACTTAGTTCCCTTGCAATGTTAATGCATACCTGACTGTGAGCAAGGCTTTCACCCGCCATGTCGTAAATTTCACCGTCCACATATTCATGGCGTGTTTCCGCCGCCCGTTCGAACTCAAGATACTCATCCGGTGAAAAAGTAGATTTTCGCTGCGCCAATCCCATATTCACTAATTTAACATATTTTTCAGGCTGGTTTTAGAGATTTAACGCATTCCGCTGAATCTCAAAAAGCTTGGCCATTCCGATTTCAGCCAAAGCCAGCATCTCGTTCATTTGATCACGATTAAACGGCTCGCGTTCTGCGGTGCCCTGCAGCTCGATGAACTTTCCGGCTCCGGTGCAGACTACGTTCATATCAACATCGGCATTCGAATCTTCGGCGTAGGCAAGATCGAGTATCGGCGTGCCTTCGATAATACCGACGCTGACGGCAGCCACTTCACTTATGATCGGCGACGTTTTTACCGTGCCCTGTTTGACCAACTTTCTGCAGGCAAGCGCCAGCGCAACGTATGCTCCGGTGATCGATGCGCAACGCGTTCCGCCATCTGCCTGAATAACGTCACAATCAAGAAATATCTGTCGTTCTCCAAGCAATTTCGTATCTACAACGCACCTCAGGCTTCGACCGATTAGCCTTTGTATCTCTTGAGTTCGCCCTGCCGGACGCTGTGTTTCGCGCTGGGTCCGTGTGTTGGTCGCGCGCGGGAGCATTGCATATTCGGCTGTAACCCAACCCGTACCTTTATTGCGCAGGAAAAACGGAACTCTGTCTTCGACGGATGCCGTGCAAATGACCTTTGTCCCGCCAACCTCAATCAGCGCCGAACCTTCGGCATAGGGCGAAATGTTCGGGGTAATCTTTGTGTTCCGCAGCTGATCATTAGTGCGGCTGTCTAATCGTTCGTAACTCATATTTTGTGAATCGTAAATTGTAAATCGCAAATAGCAAAAATCAAGAATCGATTCACGATTTACGATTCACGAGCTCATCTATTCCGTAAAGTTCTATCGCTTCCAGCTTGGTCGGCTGTGATCCCAAAAACCTTTCGGCCACCCGAGCAAACCTTTCGGCAGCGTCGGTCACATAAAAATGGTCAAGATCGTCGCACAGCGACCGGCTGCCGGTCATCTTCTGCTGATTCGCCAAGCCCTTGTCCGCCAAAAGTTTTTCTACCACTTCAGCGGTCGCCTCGCCCGAATCGATTAGCTTAACATTTGCGCCGACGGTTTGTTGAATCACTTCGCGCAGGATTGGGTAATGCGTACAGCCCAGCACCAGGGCATCGGGGTGAAATTCAACGATCTGCTTTAGGTGTTTTGCTGCTATCGCAAAAGTTTCCGGCTCATGCAGCCAATTCTCTTCCGCCAACGGCACAAACAGCGGACACGCTGCCTGTAAGACCTCCGCCGCATTCGAAGCACGCCTGATGGCCTCGTAATAAGCGTTGCTCGAAACTGTTGCCTCGGTCGCTATTACACCGATCTTCGGATGCAGTTCGCTCTTCGTGATCTCAACCGCCTTCCTCGCTCCCGGCCCGATTACACCGACGACATCTATCCCTATTCGCTCCCGTATCTTCGGCAAAGCCAGGGCAGACGCCGTATTGCATGCAACCACTAAAAGCTTGATGCCGAGAGACGCCAGAAATTGAGAATTCTCTATTGCGTATCGCTCTACTGTAGCAAGCGATTTCGTTCCGTAAGGGACCCTAGCGGTGTCGCCGAGATAAACAAAATGCTCGTTGGGCAAATGGTCATGCAAAGCACGATAAACGGTCAAGCCGCCAACGCCCGAGTCAAAAATTCCTATTGGTAGACTATTACTCAATTTCGATTACTTCGCCCATTACAAGTTTACCGTGGCCAAGCCACAAAAGCCGTTTCCGAGTCGATAAACAAAAGCCCTTAAGAGTACAAAATCTCAGCAAACGTAAGGCGTGATAAATATGTCTTGCATTTGGTAAACATTGTTGTTACGATTAGGGCGTTTTATGTTCCGCGTCCCGCGGGTGACATCAATAGTAACTCTTCTCCCGTTTCATCAAAAAACAGAAAAGCCCTTCCACGCTGTTCTTAGATAAAATTCTATGAAAAATGTGGTTGTGTCGTTCCTTGTAGCAACGTTTTGCTGCGTTTGCCTTATTGGTATCAAAGATTTCGGAGCATCTGCCCAGAGCCCTGAAATCGTAAAAAGGTCTGCGTCTTCGGCGACAAAAGAATCGGATCGAAAGCTGGCCTCAATGATCCGGCGGCTTACCGACGGGCCTGTTGCGGGCTCGAAAAAAGAATTGCAAATACCGAGCGGGGGAATTCTGACCGATCTGCAGGGCGGCTCGCAAAATGTAATGCTTTCGCAGTTGGATGAAAGCGGCGAGCCGGTTGCCGCTTGTGTTTCAAACATGGAGGAGGCCAACGCCTTTTTTGGCCGAAATCTTGAAACCGGTGCCAAAGTTCCCCGCAGTGATTTCGGCAAGGAAAGCACGGCGACTATCGCGGCTCGGCACGGAATGTCGGAGCGAGAGTTTTTGTTTTATAGCAAGCTGGCCGCCGAGGCGATTCAGCAGCAGGTGGTGGCGAGTCCCACCTCGGCAACGATAACGATAGTAAATGGTGATGCCGCCGGTGAAGGCTTTAATGATCCCGCCGTTCGAGTTCCCGAAGGTGGAAACAGTGGCACGACTCTGGGACAGCAGCGTCTGAATTTGTTTAATGATGCCGCCGCGATCTGGGGTGCATTTCTGGATAGCGGAGTTCCCACAAAAGTAAACGCTCAATTCAATGTTTTAACTCCTTGTTCCACGAGCGGCGGTGTCCTCGGCTCGGCCGGAACTGCCTTTACCGCAGCCAACTTCCCGAACGCTCAATTTACAAACACCGACTACCATATTGCTCTTGCCAACAAACAAAATGGCACCGATCTGACCGCTGGAGCAAATTTGATCAACGCCACATTTAACACCAATGTGGACAACGCCTGCCTCGGCGCCGGAACTCGCTTTTACTATGGACTGGACAACTCAACACCTCCTCTTACGGTTAATCTGCTGGTCGTTCTGCTGCACGAATTGGGCCATGGTTTAGGTTTTTCCAGCTTTGCCACAACGATAACTTTGACTAGTGCGACGAATGCAAGCCCGATTGTTATTACATCCAATACTCACGGGTTGGCGAACGGAGACGTGGCAACGGTCCAAAATGCGGCCGGCAACACGGCGGCGAATGGAACGTGGACCGTTGCCAATCGTACCGCCAACACTTTTGAGCTGGCAGGTTCGGTTGGTAACGGAGTATACACAGCGAACTCCGGCATCATCCGTGGCGTTTATCGAAACGGACGGCCCGATATATGGGCCAGGTTTATGTTTGACCGGACAACGTCAAAATTCTGGAATGCAATGACGACTGCTGAACGTGGAGCTTCAAGCATAAATACAAACAACGTTTTGTGGGATGGTGCGAGTACCCGAATTGCCTCCGGTTCGCTTACCGCGGGACGCGACGTGCCGACCGGCCGCGTTGAGATGTTCACTCCGAATCCATTCCAGCAGGGTTCATCCGTGTCTCATTGGAATACTGCCGCTGCGCCGAACCTGCTGATGGAACCGTCTATCAATACGGGCTTGCCGCTCGATCTTGACCTGACACGCCAGCAAATGCGTGATATTGGTTGGTTTCGTGATGCCACGGGTGATCTGGCTGCGGACACAATTACGAGCGTGTCGCCATTTGGCGGAATAGCGGTCGTCGGTGCGACGCGGACCATTAATTGGAACAATAACGGCGGTTTCAACCGCAACGTACGGATCGAGCTTTCGACCGATGGCGGCGTGACGTATCCAACGATCATCGCCTCAAACACGGCAAATACGGGTACGTTTGCATGGACGGTCCCCAATACTCCGACGACCAACGCTAGAATCCGCGTTCGCGAATTCGATTTTGCCGCTCCTTCTGGCGCGTCCTCGGCAAATTTCACCATTAGCCTTGCTCCATCAGCGGGCGGTGCGACGATCTCAGGCAGAGTTCTGAATCCATCGGGCCGACCTCTCAGCAGGGCTACTGTTACCCTGGCCGATGCAAACGGGCTTGTCCGGACATCGATCACAAACTCCTTCGGGTACTTCGTGTTTGACGAAATTCCGGTT
>JANNGV010000066.1:0-2493 GCA_031404055.1 Chloracidobacterium sp. | reverse complement strand
TCCGACAACGTTGCCGCATTACCGGCGACCGAATTTGTCGTCACGACGGCGGGCTTGGTACGCGTAACAGGCGGTTTTTTCTGTGCCGATACGGATAAAGCTAAAATCGAGACCGCAATGGCGGTAAAAGCTAGTTTTGTTATTATTTTCATAAATCGACCCGTTCTGTTCAAATGCTTGTAAAAATTTTATCATAAGACAGATGCAGAAAAGGATGTTAGAGGTTCGCCGCCTTGGTCAAGTTGGATATGCCGAGGGTCTTGAGATTCAAAGAGAATTGCAGGCCAAGGTGATTTCCGAGCGTTATCGCGACTTTTTGCTCCTGCTCGAACATCCGCATACATTCACGATCGGGCGGCGGGCTAAGGAAAATGGCGTTTTGGCAACGGCTGAGTTGCTAAAAAACCTGGGCGTCGAAGTATTTGAGACGGATCGCGGCGGCAAGGTTACTTATCACGGGATCGGGCAAATAATCGGCTATCCGATCGTCAGCCTTTCGCCGGACCGCGAAGATGTTCATAAGTATGTTCGCGATCTTGAAGACGTGTTGATTCGGACAATGGCTGATTTTCACATTGAAGCCTTTCGGTTAGAAGGCCTTACGGGAGTTCACACCTGCGAAGGCAAGGTCGCCGCGATCGGTGTGCACATTAAACGCTGGGTCACGACCCACGGTTTCGCTCTAAACGTGAATACTGATCTTAGCTATTACAACTGGATCATTGCGTGCGAAGGCGAGCCTGTGACATCGATGGATAAATTGCTCGGCCGCGATATTGCCCTTGCGGACGTTGAAGATAGAATAATAACGAATTTCAATAATGTTTTTGGGTATGGAGCAGTTCAGAATTCAAACCTTAGTTTGCCTCGTCCGCAAAGCGTGGCGGAAGCAGGCTGATGCGTGAACTCTAAACAAGGAGAAACGATGAGGAATACGAAATTATACATTCTGTTTACGCTAATGGTTTTTGCATGGGGCTGTGGTTCATCGCCCACCGTAAATAACAAGCCCGCTGAGGTAAATACGGTCGGCACGCCCAGTGCGGCGAAAGATACGATAACGATTGCTGAACGGCCGCAGAAAATAAAAGATCAGATGGCCACACGAGGCCAGCAGGACGAAGCCAGACCCGTCCTGCGGATCGTTTCACCGACCGCGAACAGCACGGTCATTAGTTCCACGGTTAAAGTGAAACTGTTTATCGGCGGCGATCTCAAGAATTACAAACCGATGATGGACGAAACGACGCATACGGGAAATCACATCCACGTCATCCTGGATAATCAGCCGTATGAGGCGTATTACAACCTTGACCAGTTGTTCGAGCTGAGGAATGTGGCCGACGGCGAGCATACGCTGCGCGTTTTCCCGTCGCGCCCGTGGCATGAAAGCTACAAGAATGAAGGCGCATTTCAGATGATCAAATTTACCGTCAAAAATGGTGGCGGGGATGCAAACAGGGCCGCAACGACTAATTCGGGACAACCCATGTCGAATGCAAAAACAGCTGCAACGCCCGAAGGAAAAGACATGCAGACATCTACCGGCGGCGCGGTTGATCGGTCAAAACCAATGCTGACCTTCAGTCGCCCAAAGGGTGAATACAAGGGCGCCGATGCGGACGCGATAATGATCGATTTTTGGCTTTCGAATGCGAAGCTGACGTTTGAGGGCGGCGATTATCGCGTGCGCTATTCGATTGACGGCGGCGAAGTGAAGTTCATCGAAAAATGGTGGCCGATCTGGCTGTCGGGATTATCGGCCGGCACCCACAGCTTGAAGCTTGAATTGGTCGACAAGGACGGTAATGTTGTTGAAAATGGCGGTTATAATTCAACGACACGAGAAATCATGGTAACGAGATGAGGACGAACTCTCCGTGTACTCCGCGAAAATCTCAGCGTCCTCCGCGTTGAAAAAATACTAGCTATTTCTCAACGCGGAGTGTTACTTGCGGCGGCGGCGATTTTCCTTTAACCTCAATATCTCAAAATCAAACTGGAGCTTGCTTGTTATGCGACGCGATACAACTTCGTGGTTTAGTCACAATTTGGGTATGGATATGCCGCTGGTTGCGTACGGACACGCGGGATATCCACTGCTGATGTTCCCTACGGCCGCCGCCGATTATCTTGAATACGAACGGTTTTACCTGGTCGATGCGATCAAAGAGTTTCTCGATAACGGCCTTATCCGGGCGTATTCGATCAACTCCGTGAACCGCTACAGCCTGTTGAACAAGGAGTCGCATCCGGGCTGGAAGGTCGAGATGTTATCGCGTTACGACAAGTATATTATGGAAGAGGTGCTGCCGCTTATCCGAAATGAATGCGGCCAGGACGCTAAGCCGTTGACGACCGGTGCTTCGTTGGGCGCTCTTCTGGCAGCAAACACTTACTTTAAGCATTCCGATAATTTCCGCGGTGTAATCGCAATGAGCGGCAGCTACAACATCTATAACTACCTCGAAGATTACTTTGACGACAACGTAT
>JANNGV010000065.1:0-15397 GCA_031404055.1 Chloracidobacterium sp. | reverse complement strand
CCATCGCCTTCGTTTACCGGTGCACCTATCGAGAATAACTGTACGGCGTGCCATTCCACCTTTCCTGTGAATAGCGGAACGGGCAATGTCGCAATTTCAGGCTTGCCAGCTAATTATCTGCCGGGGCAGGTGATCCCTTTGACCGTAACGGTGACGGACTCGGCCGCCGTTATCTACGGTTTTCAAATGGTCGCTATCAACAATGCGGGCCAGAATGTCGGCACGATCAGTTTTCCGGCCGCCAACCCGCAGCCGCTTCAGGTAATCAGCGGGTTTGTAAACGGAAACGAGCGGCGGTACGTGGAACATACAAGCAGCGGCACCGCACCGACACAGTTCGGTTCGAAATCGTGGAATTTTACATGGACGGCTCCGGCGTCGCGCATCGGCAAGCTCAGCTTTTATGCCGCCGGCAACGGCGCGAACAGCGATGGAGGATCGAGCAACGATCAGATCTATACGACATCGAAGGCTACTTTGTCGGGTTCGGCAATCGCCAATTTCGATTTTGATACACGCAGCGATATATCGGTTTATCGGCCTTCGACGGGCGTTTGGTACGCTCTGACAAGCGGTGAAGGCGGTTTTGTCGTTACACAGTTTGGCGAGGCGGGCGACAAACCGGCCCCCGGCGACTATGACGGTGACGGCAAAACGGACAACGTCGTTTTTAGGCCGTCGAACGGCACCTGGTATCTGAAAAAAAGCACTGGAGCATTTGTTGTAACACAGTTCGGCGCAAACGGAGATATTCCCGTTTCCGGCGATTACGATGGGGACGCGAAAAACGACCTCGCGGTTTGGCGGCCTTCGAACAGCACCTGGTACATTCAGGGAAGCACGGGGACCTATCGCGTTGTTCAATTCGGTGCGGCGACCGACAAAACGGCGCAGGGCGACTATGACGCTGACGGCAAGACGGACATCGCCGTATTCAGGCCTTCGACCGGCATGTGGTTTATGATCACGAGCGGAAACAGCAGCTACTCGTTTACGAATTTTGGCGCCAATGGCGATCTTCCGGTGCAGGGCGATTATGACGGCGACGGCAAGACGGACATCTCCGTTTTCCGGCCTTCGAACGGAACGTGGTACACGATCAATGCGACACAGGGATACTACACCACTTCCTTCGGAGCCTCGGGCGATAAACCGGCCCCGGCCGATTTCGACGGTGACGGTAAAACTGACATCGCCGTTTTCCGAAACGGGACCTGGTTCATTCTGGGTACTGTGGGCCCAAGCTATTCGGTAGTATCTTTCGGCCAAACCGGCGACATTCCGGTTGCGAGCGGGTATATTGCGGAGTAATGAGATTTGCGCTTTGCGATTTGTGGTTTGCGATTTAGAATTTCAAATCTGAAATCTGAAATTTGAAATCTGGAATTTGGAATTTGGAATTTGAAAACTGAATAAGAAGAATAAGGAATAAGAGGAATAGGAGATGCCGAGAGGTACGAATCGTCCGGCAAACGATTGGCATACAGAATCATCAAAGGAAAAACCCGTCAGTGCATTATGCATTGACGGGTTTTATTACGGAGGAAACAGAGGGTGCCGAACTAATGCCCGACGTTCTCTTAGTTCATATCATCATCCGGTGGGACGACGTTGTCTAGGGTCTGACCGGAGCGGCGGCGGGCTGAACCGGCACTACCGGAACCATTGGATTTTGCGTGACGGGTGTCTGGTCTGAATTCGAAGACGGGTTGCCAAGCGGCACTGGCTGCAGCACCGTCGTCGATTTCGGCCTATCCGTTCCGGTATTAGCTCCGTTGAAGTCCGGACGATAGATACGCGGCGTGATAAAGAACAGGATCTCGCTCGTGTCGCGGCTAACGCCTTTTCGTTTGAATAAATTTCCGAGGATCGGTATCCGTGAGATTCCCGGCGTACGATTTACCGACTCGACCTCGTTGTCCAGCAAAACTCCGCCGACAACGGTTGTGCCGCCATCAGGAACCGTTACCTGCGTCGTCATGCTTTGCGTGTCGATCGAGGGAGTGGCTCCGGAAACTCTCGCTGAAAGTGAGCTGTTTTCCGCCACAACGCTTAGTACGACCGTGCCAACGTCAGTGATCTGCGGCGTAATTTCCAGGCGGAGCGGTACATCGATGTACTCTGTCGTTGCGATTCCGGCACCAGTTCCGCCGCCGCCGCCGGGCTGAATTGTAGTAACAGGAATCTTCGTGCCGCTCTTGATCTCGGCCTTTTTATTGTTCAGCGTGGTTACACGCGGGTTGGCGATTACCTTTGCCTGTCCTTTTTGTTCACCGGCCGTGATCAATGCACTGATCTGGGCTGTTCCGAAGATACCTGTAGTCAAGCCAATCGCCGTGTTAACAAGCTGCGACGCGAGGCCATTCGGGTTCGACGTCGGAATGTTCGATGGAACTCCGCTTACCGGTAGGGTCTGAAATTGTCCGCCCCGGCCATCCGGGCCGGTTACCAACGCGGCGAGTTGAACCCCGATGTCGCGGCTGAAGGTTCGAGTCGCAACGACTATGCGTGCTTCGATTTCTACCTGAGGCTCGGGCTGGTCAAGCAATGCAACAAGCTGGCGGATCGAATCAATGTTCTCGCGAACGTCCGTAACGATAAGCGTGTTGCTGCGTCCGTCAACTTCGACTGCTCCGCGTCTGGAAAGCCGTCGCTTAATGATCGGCAAAATTCCATCGGTCGATCCACCACCGGCACCGCCAGCGGTTTGGTTGAAGTTAGGGCCGGTGGATCTTGTATCCGTGAATGATAATCCGCTGCCTGTTGAGGAGAGATTCGACGAGGTTCCAGCTGTAGTGCTGCCGGTAATCAGGCCGTCTTTTGCCCGGGCATAATTGAGGCGGATAAACTCTGTGACGAGCGGCGAGGCATCAATCTGATTATCACGCTGCTGGCGGAAGATCTCGCCCTCGGACGCAAGCGTTTTCGAATCGGCGACACGAAGGATCGTGCCGTTTACCTGAATGCCAAGCTCTTGTGCGCGAAGTATGGAATCGAGTGCTACATTCCACGGAACTTCGTTTACGTTTACTGTCACCGGAACTTGTTTGACGGATTTGTCGATGACAAAATTGATGCCGTATTGTTCCGTGATGTAATTGAGAATGTCGCGTATGTCGGCATTGACGACGTTCAGTTTGATCGGCTCGCCGCGAAAACCGGGGTCGCCGTAAAGTCGTCCCTGTGATTGCGGCTCAACCCTCTGGGCCGCGATCGCAAGGGCAAATGTGCTGATGATCATTAACGCGATAACCGCTTTTTTGCCGATACCGCTTAAATGTTGAAGAGAAGTCATGTTTCCTCCGTTACAAGATCCATCCATTCTCAATAGAAAGCGAGAAATGGTCTGAGTTGAATTACTGCTTTATTCTCGACGCGGACCGCGTCTGAAACTTGGTGTATTAGTTGCGTTTGGCAACTTTGACAGGCTTTTTCGCCGTCTTTTTCTTTTGCTTGGCCGTATCTGTTTCAGGCAACTGCTTGTTCATTTCATCAAGCGGCGAAACGATCGGTCCCGCCGGTGCGGCTTTGACCGGAGCGGCGTCCGCTGCAGGCGGCTGATAGGTTGCAACCGTCTCAGGCGGTTTTCCCTCGCCCTGTACGGGAGCCGTTCCCTGAACTTCTTCGCGGGCAGAATACTGACGCAGCGTCTTGTTTTCGACCGATGCGACAAATTTATTCTTGCCCATCTTAGTCACGCGTCTGAACACGAGCCGGTTCTCTTCGACCGCGACAAGCTGTCCGTCAAAGAACTTTTCGCCCGGATAGATTGTGTACGAGAGCTTGATCGGCGTTGCTTCGACCATGGCGGCATAGCCGCGCGGTGTTTGAAATATTCCGGTCACCGCCATTTCGTTCAGTGTCAGAACGCTGGTCACTTTTGGAAGCGGCTGTCCGTTAACGGCCGCGTCTTCACGCAGGCGTTTGAAGAACGCGATTCGCTGTTCGATCGACGGGACGCCAAATTCCACGGGCAGCCCGGTTGTTTTTTTCACACCGGCCGTGCCACCGGTTCTGACCTCGCGTGTCTTTGCCCAGCCCGGTTTCGTAAACGGGTCACGGCCCTGAGCATCCGCTTCGATAAAATGCCCGCTGATCAAAACTATTCCCGTGAGGGCAGCATTTAAGGTCAGGAATCGTACGATTTTTGATGGGTTAATCATTGCTTTTTCTCTCTTGTGCATTTGAAAGGAGTGTTATTTCGCGGCTGGTGTCTGAACCACCGGGGCGGGGGCAGGTTGGCCGGCAACTGGCGGTGCTCCAGGTGTTCCCGGTTTCGGCGGTGCAGGCTTGTTCAGCGTTTCAGGATCGGCGTAGTAGGCGTTCAACACAAACATGGCGTGGACCGTTTTTTCCGGCGTCTGCTTATCCAGCTGATTGATCTTGAAATTGGATATCGAAACTATGCGGGGCAGCTTTGCCATCTTGTCGAAGAAGGCACGCAGATTTGCAAAGTTGCTGTGAACTTCGACCTCGACGCCCTTCGCCGTGATCGCGTCCTGCTGCGTATCGTCCTTCGGCGAAAACCGCATGACGATCATCCGCGAATCGTTGGCGTTATCCTGCAGTCCCTGTAAAACGTTAGTGATCTCACGCTGTTCGGGCAACAGAACCTTTAGCTCTTCGTATTCCATGGCCTTGCTTGCATACAGTGCACGGAATTCGTTGATACGCTGCGTTGCGATGCGGGCGGCTTCATTCTTTGCCTGAAGTTGCGAAACCTGATCGGCGATAACCTGTGTTTCGGCACGCGTCTCGCTGGTCACAAAGTAATATACGCAAAAGTAAAGTCCGGACGCGATACCAACCAGGAGCAGGAGTTGGAAATGCCATTTTAGGTTTTTGAGTTTCTCAAACATATTAGTGTCCTTGTAATTTCGTAAAATCAGGATTTGATTCGATAAGTTACGTTCTGGGTTCCTCTTGTCGGTTTTAGTTCTTCTTGATCCGTGGTCGGACTTATTTTCTTTAACCACCGAACAAGAGGAACCGGAGCGGAACAAGACGAACAAAAGGAATTTCCGTCAATGCTTCCTCATTTCAAACGGAACTAGTTCTTTGCCACCTGAACTGGTGCGGCTGCCGGAGCAGTCGTAGATGCCGTTGTCGGCGTCATTCCCGGCGCACCGGCTGCCTTTGACGGCGTATAAGCGGTTTTGATCGTAAAGTTGACAAGCTGAACCTTTGCAACTTCACCGCCGCCAACCGGCGCCGATGCCAATTGGTTAACAGCTTCCTGCCGCTGCGTTTCAATGTTTAGATTGGAGAACAGGCCGTTAGAGAATTCGAGGCTGCGGCCGAATTGCGTGACCACGGCTTCATCGGGAGAATTGCCTTTAATCAATACAATGTCGCCGGTCTGCTCGATGCTCTGAAGATAAAGTCCGGGAACCATCGCAATCCTCTCGCGCATTGCGTCAAGAACCGCAACCGGGCCAGCCTGTGACGAACGAAGCTTTTTGATCGCCTCGATACGGGCATCGATGGCCGCGATCTTGGTTTCAAGCTCTTTCTGCTCCTTCATCACTACTTCAAGCTCGGCCGCTATCTGCTTTTGTTCCTCAAGCTGCCTTTCGGCTTCGGCTTTCGCCATTGTGGTGCTGATCACATCCCAGCCGATAACCGCCATAAGAAGAAATGCGGCGGCAAGCGACATAAGCAAGAGGCGCGAGGCAGGGCTTCCGACCTTGCGATCGACGGTCACGATTGCACCGCCTTGCCTTTCCGTAACTGAGTTAAGTAGGTTAATCTTGATCATTTTAGTTACACTCCCCTCATTGCCAATCCAACAGCAACGGCCATTTCGGGCATAATTTCGCTTAGATAATCAGGGTCGAATTTCTTTGAGTCCACTTTGATATTTCTGAAAGGGTCCAAAACTTCGACCGGAAGCTCGAGCCGTGCGGAAAGGTCCTGTGCCAGACCCGCGAGCTTTGAGCCGCCGCCGGATATAAGGATCTTTTGCACCACCGTTTGATTGTCCTCGGTCGTTGCACGGTAGAAATCGAATGTTTTCTGTATTTCCATCGCGACGATCTCGGTCACGTTCTCCATCAGCGGCTCGATGGCCTTTTCTTCAATTCCCTCGACCGCGTGGCTGACGCCGCGTTTCACGGCTTCGGCCTGCTGGTAGCTAAGCCCAAGGCTTCGCTGCAGCACATCGGTAAACTGGCTGCCGCCGACCGTGATGTCGCGGGTGAATAAGGATCTGGTGCCTTTGACAATATTTACGTTCATTGTCGAGGCACCAATGTTCAGCAATGTAACGACCTGGGAATCGTCAGGCTGATAGTTAAGCTCGTAACAATTTTGTAATGCGAATGTATCGACATCGATGACGTACGGCACTTTGCCGGCAAGCTGCACGGCCTGGCGGACGTTATCGATTCGCTCACGTTTGCACGCGGCGATAAGTACATGGGTGGAGTCGCTGGTCGTCGCGGTGATCTGATAATCCAGACTTACGTCCGCCAGATCGTATGGAATATGTTCTTCAGCATGCCAATCGATCGATTCTTCGAGTTCGTCGGCACTCATCGCCGGCAGCACGATGTTCTTAATGATCACCGAATGGCCGCTGACGCCCGTAACAACCTGATCGGCATTTACGTTATTATTAGTGCAAACGTTTCGAATGACGTCGGACACGACGTTCAATTCCATGATCTGGCCGTCGATGATCGTATCGTCGGGCAGATTTTCAAACCCGAGGCTTACCAAACTAAGACTGTTTGATTTGCCGTCAAGCTCGACCATCTTGATTGAACTCGAACCGATATCTAAACCGGCAACGCTTTTCTTTTTACCGAACAGCATTATTTTCTCACTCCTTAATAGCTTTTCACGCAAACTCTATTTAATTTGAAAGTTTTCTGATTGATCGAAACGCGTGCGGGTGTTTGGCTTTTTTGAAGATTTTTGCCACCTTCTTAAAGAACTTGCTGATCTCGTAGACAGGACATCGTATTGACAGGCCAACTGAATGCAGCGCCAAGCGCCCGCTTCGTATCGAGTGATTCCAATTGCCTCTATAGACAATTCATCAAATTGTGTTTTTTTAGAAAACTTTTTCGCATCGGGTGGCGAAGGGAAACGTCTCTTGGTAGAGCCGTTACTCAATTAAGTTACCCTAATGTAAAACATCTGTCAACAATTATTTGTCATGTTGAACAGACAAAGAATGGAATGCGGTCAGAATGACTTGCGGCGTGAAGTTTCCTGCCTTTGCGAACTTAGCGTCTTCACTTTGCGTCCTTTGTGTTTAAAATCTTTTTTTCCGTAAAGTGCGCGAGGTAAGGACGCGAAGTTCGCAAAGGGGAGAAGAGCTTTTCAGGCTAAAACTGATTCGATCTTAGCGGCGGTTTCGCTTGGTATTTCGAATGGGAAGAGATGCGAGCCTGGAAGGAAATGAAAGTCGATAGGAAAAGTTTTTTGCATAAAACTCAGCCTCGCAAGCCTTCCTTCTCGGGATTCGCTACCGCCTATGTAAGTCACGGGCACCGAGAGTTTTCCCTTCAGTGACGGCATATCATGCGGGAGATTCCGGTAGATGGCGGCCTCGATCAGCGGATCGAAAAATAACCGGAAACCGCCATCCGTTTTAATTGTGCCGTGTTCGATATAATCACGCAGCACGTCGTCATCGAACGCGGCAAACTTTGGCTTAGCTTTGAAATGCTTGTAGGCCGCTTCCCTGCTCTGCCAGAAATTTCGTCTCGTTCGTGTCATTCGTGAGGATGAAAGCCTGTCCATGAGATTTAAGGCTTTGACGACACGAATGCCGCTGCTGCTCGAACGGCTGATTATCGGAGCGTCGAGAAGGATGATCTGCCTGTACAGCCGCGGATTGTCGATCGATACAAGCAAATGCAAAATTCCGCCAAGCGAATGTCCGAGGCCTATAACAGGCGTTTCGAAATTCGATTCTATCGATTGCCGCAGTTCGTCCTTCAAAGAGTGCCAGCCATCGGTCACCGGAAATGCGGGATCGTGAGCATGGCGTTCGAGATAGCGTATATCGAAACGCGGTTCGAGAAATGAGAATAATTTCGAATAAGTTTTGGCCGGAAAGCCATTGGCGTGGGCAAAATGGATGATCTGTCGACTCATCGAACGAAAGGGTTGATATTTAAGGTTTGGCGCTCCGTTTTGTTCCGCGTTGATACTACAAAATGAAGAGCAGATCCAAGACTAAGCCATTGAACCGTGACACAGATAACCGCCACGATTGAGTAAACAACATTCATCCGTGAGGAAAGTTGAAATACAAATATAATCGGGGACGAGATGACATGTGTCACCAAAAGAGCAGGAAAATTCAAGGTAAGTAGGTATTCCCAAAGATATGTCTGACTATGAGTAGGGTTGAAGCCAAAATGAGGTTCTACCGGATCGCCAAACATTGCAAACAAAACGACGATCCAATGTACGACCGCGACCGCAAGGCCCATCGAGTTAAATAAAATATGTCGAGCGATCTTCACTAGCAATCATCATCTCATAAATTAGGTCAAAGGATTGAGGGATTTTTCAATGCCATTTTTCGCTATGGATTCAATATAAATCCATCCGGTTCGTCCGCGAGGTGTAACCAGCCTTCCAATTTAGCCATCTAAACCAAAAAATCCTCGAACGGATTTCCGAATGCGCCCTGAATGTGTGAGTGCGTCTTCGGCCTCCTGAGGTGAGGTCGTCATTCCCGGATATCGATGTTCTACTGCAAAAGCAGTAAAGTTCGACGCAACTCTCTCTTAGGCTGGAAAAAGCCGGCTCGAAAGGCACGATTTTGTTTAATAGAACTTCAAGATTATGTGTGCGTTCCGGATTTACGCTTTTTTCCTGTATGTAGGCCTTCAGATATTTCTCACCGCATTGTTGGGCATGAAAAGAAACGGCCTTATAGTTAGTGTCCGTTTCCACTTTGATTTCACGGTTTGCAGTTGACCAGTCGCCTTCGGCGAGTTTGATCCATTCAAGCGTCATCGGCTTCATAAAGAACTTTTCCCTGGTCCACAATTTCACGCATAAAAAAATCTTCCATCTCGACCCGCTCACGCACTTGCTCCGGCGTCCGAACCAAGAGATCGATCGGCAAAGTCGAATTTAAATCTCGCCGGATCTTAACGGCCTGTTCATGAACCCTCCCATCGAATGGCATGACAACCAGAAGATCAATGTCAGAATCGGGAGTCGGCACACCGTAAGCATACGAACCAAAAAGAATTACCTTATCGGGCCGAAAGCGGTCGACGATCTCTTTGCACAAATTCTTAATATGAGCTTGAACATCCATCAATTACTATTTAACTCCATCTTCGCAATCGATTCAAGATGCACCTCATCCGGGCCGTCGGCCAATCGAAGAGTGCGGGCATATATCCAAAATTCGGCAAGGGGAAAATCCTGGCATACGCCGCCGCCGCCGTGGACCTGGATGGCGCGGTCGATGATCTTCAAAGCCATTTGCGGCACGGCTGCTTTTATCATCGCGATCTCTTTGCGGGCGGCTTTGTTGCCGACTGTGTCCATTTTCCACGCTGCATTTAGCACAAGCAGCCGGGCCTGATCTATGGCAAGGCGTGCTTCGGCGATCCATTGGCGAATGACGCCTTGATCGGCGACCGGCTTGCCGAACGCGACACGCGTGCGGGCACGTTCGCACATCATTTCCAGCGAGCGTTCGGCAACGCCGATCAGCCGCATGCAGTGGTGCACGCGTCCGGGGCCAAGGCGGCCCTGTGCGATCTCGAAACCGCGGCCTTCGCCGAGCAGCAGATTCGATTTTGGCACGCGGACGTTTGTAAAAGAAATTTCCGCGTGGCCGTTCGGGGCATCGTCATAACCGAAAACCGTCAGAACCCGTTCGACCTTTACGCCTTCCGCATCCATCGGAACAAGAATCATCGACTGCTGCAAATGTTTCGCAGCATTCTCATCCGTCTTGCCCATAAATATAGTGAGCTTGCATCGGCTGTCGCCCGCACCGGTTGACCACCATTTACGCCCGTTAACGATATAGTCATCGACATCCGCCACGATCGAAGCTCGGATATTAGTCGCATCCGACGATGCAACATCAGGCTCAGTCATCGCAAAGCACGAGCGGATGTCGCCATTCAGCAGCGGCTTCAGCCATTCGTCTTTCTGGGCATCGGACCCATAAAGATGCAGCACTTCCATGTTGCCGGTGTCGGGCGCCGAGCAGTTAAATACCTCCGACGACCAGACGACGCGGCCCATTGTTTCCGCAAGTGGAGCATATTCCAGATTGCTAAGACCAGAAACATCGGCCAGAAATAAATTCCACAACCCGTCCGTCCTGGCCTTCAGCTTTAACTCCTCGATCAATTTCGAAGGCTGCCATCGGTCGCCCGAATTTATCTCGTCGGAATAAGCTTTTTCGTTTGGGTAGATGTAAGCGTCCATGAACCGCTGCAACCGATCCTGCATCTCAACGGTCCGTGCTGAGCTTTTGAAATCCATCCACTCAAAATATCACACAATGCAAAAAACTATTCCCTCGCCGTCACAATATGTGGTTTACTATGAAAAGTTCGAAAACCGCACCTTACCTTTCGAAATATAATCATCCCGCACCTGGAAAAAAAGGAGAAAAATGAAAAAACAATTTTTGGTTATTTTCGCGTCAATAAGTATGCTCGGGACTTTGGCTTTTGGACAATCAACCGATGCGGAACGTCCTACGCCGATCACGAGTAATGTCCTTACCGGCACGGTCAGGGGAAACGGAACGTATGTTTATTCATTAAAGTCGAAACGAGGCACAACGGTAAATGTTAGGGCAGACCTAACTGTGCGGGGCGACGGAAGTCAGGCGTTTTCACTTGATTTCCGCGGAAAAGCGGGCGTCAGCGGCGGCCAGACCGATTGTTGCCAAGGCGAGACTTATATGCCTTTATCTGACCAGCCAACCTTCCGAACATCGTTTCGAGTTAAAACCGACGAAAGTTTTTTAATGTTTTTTAATTACAGTGCGGCGGACAATCCATTGCCTTATAAAATCACTTTCGAAGGCCTCAGTTTTGATGACGAACCGGTCGGTGATGCCAATACAATTATCGTTTCGGGAAACAGCGGCAGCCGCTGGGTTGATACGGGAATCGACGTTCGGAGAGGAGACAGTGTAACCCTTTCGGCAACCGGGACGGTTGACGTTTCATCCAGTTGGGGAACTCACGATGCGAGAGGAACGACAAGATTTGCAAGGGTTAGCGGTTATCCGGTGAATAGTCCGCGCCGGTATGGCCTTGCCGGTAAGATCGGCTCACAAAAATGGGCTTATGCGGGCGGAAGTGTTATCGCTTTACAAAATGGTCGGCTGTATTTGACTTGCAACGACGACGCACCTTCGGATAACAACGGGAAATTCGTTGTAACCGTTCAAGTCACTCGCCGATGAGCGGATTAGTTTGAGAACAAACTGCTTTCTTCTCTGTCCTCCGCGAACATCTCAGCGTCTTCCGCGTTGAATATTACTGACATATCATCCAACGCGGAGAGCGCTGAGATTGACGCGGAGATCGCGGAGAAACTGATCAACCATTACAAAATTAGGATTACGAGTAAAAAGTCAGTATTCGCTGGAGGGCAAATGATAGTTTATATCCATTCAGATGAGATTGAGGACCGGGGAGTGACGATGGGACGCCACGCCGGCGTGCGGGATCTGGTTCATATCATCGTTCCGCGCGGAGCGTCGGTGGCCGGCATTGTTAGCCTCGTTGAAGGTCAAATAACACGGCCAGGTTCTATTTGGACTTTGATTTTCAACGGGCATGGCGACAGTGGGAGAACGGGCGAAATTTTCTTCGGGAGTTGGATAAACAGTGGACAAGTCAGCGGATTTTCACCACTCGGCCGCCTGATGAATCGCGGCGGCCGCGGTGTCGAGCTCCATTGCTGCCGCGCCGCTTCGAGCGAGGCGATGATGGTCAATATGGCGAGGGCGTTCGGAGTACGCGTCATGGCCGGAATGGAAGATCAGTTGGGCCGTGCGGGACGACATTGGGGATCAGTGACCCTGCCGTTTGGCGGCGACACGTTTGGCGTGATCGAGGGCCAGACTGTTGTTGCGTTTCCGAATGGCAGAGTCGCCTCTTCGGCTCCGGCGGACTTAAGATGATAAACTGTCGGAAATGAGCAGCGACGCAAAGCAGACTCGTCCGGGAGAGGAACTCGATGTTGAGAAGTTGACCGAATTCCTGTCCCGGCATTTTGACGGCGGAGCGGACAATGTCCAAATTCTCCAGTTCCCCGCCGGCAGTTCGAATCTGACATATTTAATAAAGATTGATGGTGTCGAATATGTGCTGCGTCGGCCCCCGTTCGGAAACACGGTCAAATCGGCCCACGATATGAACCGAGAGTTTAATGTTTTGTCCAAGCTTTCAGCCGTATATCCGCCCGCACCGAAACCCATACTATTTTGCGATGACGAATTAGTGATCGGCTCTGAGTTCTATTTGATGGAACGTAGGAAAGGGCTCATCATTCGCGGGCGATTTCCGAGTGCAGAAGCCCGCACGTCAGTAAGGGCGAAATCAGCAACGGGCAACCTCTTAGAGAATTCCTCAGAAGTAAGATTGAAAATCTGCCAGAGCTTTATCCAAAACCTGGCCGACCTCCACGCGCTCGATTACGAGGCCGCCGGTCTCGGCAATCTTGGCAAACCGGAAGGCTACACACGGCGGCAGGTCGAAGGCTGGACGACGCGGTACGGTGCGGCAAAAACAGGCGAGTGGCCGGAATTGGAAGCCGCGATCGTGTGGCTAAATGAAAACATTCCGGCGGAATCGGGAGCGTCGCTAGTCCATAACGATTACAAATTCGACAACCTGATGCTCGATCCGGACGATCTGACCCGCATAACTGCCGTCCTCGATTGGGAAATGGTGACCGTCGGCGACCCGCTGATGGATCTTGGCACAACGCTAGGCTATTGGATGTCCAGGGACGCCGGTGTCGAAATGCTCAACATGCCGTTTAACCCGCGCGTGTTGATGGCAAATGTTTCACGGCAGGAGCTTGCCGATATGTACGCCGCCGCCTCGGGTCGCGATGTGTCAAACATATTATTTTATTACGTCTTCGGCACGTTTAAGATCGCCGTCATCTGCCAACAGATCTATGCAAGATACGTAAAAGGATTTACCAGCGACGAGAGGTTTGCGGGTTTTGATAAGTTTGTGTCGTCGCTGGGCAAGATCGCGGATCATGCAATCACAATCGGGAGATTATGATTTTTTTTTTATTCTATCATTTTAAATCGCCTCCACCTTTAGGGCGACCAATGCAATGGGCTTTTGCCGAAATACAGGAACAGTTCTAATTCTCCGGACCTTCTGGCCATATCTCGTCCGGGCTTTCGGGTTCGGGCTGGTCGGGGCCGAGGCGTGAGGCATCGATCTTCGCAGCGATGAAATTTTCCGGGGCAACCGGAATACCTGCAAGGCGGCGGAGCATTGCAAGCTGCCCGGCGTGTGTCATCGCGTCGGAGAACGGCCCTTGCAACAGTCTCTCGGTGGACATGTCACCTTGGAAAGGAGTTTCCTTTTCGATGTGCGCGGCAAGGTCTTCGATCATCTCGTGAAATCTCGCGACTTCATCGGCCAGCGTCAAAAGCGGTTCGGGCCGGTAGTGTCCGCCGATAAAATATGTCCGCGCGTAGCCAAGCACGCTCGTCATATGCCGGACCAACTCGGCGGGCGTGCGAGTTTCGTTTCCGGCACTGAATGAGGCAAAACTTTCGGGTGCGCCGCGAAGGGCCTTTTGCGTTCGATAAGCCAATGCCGCCAGGAAGTGGCGAAGCATAAAGGATTTGTTGTCCATCGTCATAGAAATAACATCTATAAAAATTATTTCCGACCGCTCCCCCCCGTTCCGGCTTGTTCCTGCCTGTTCCTCTTCTTCTTCCGTGGTAAATATTTAAATCCAATCACGGAATAAGTAGAACAAAGCAGGAATAAGAAAAAACTAAGCCGAAATTCTTACCCGAAGTTGTGAAATCGTTAACATTACCTAATTACTTGCAGTTCGTTCCCGCCAACTCTGGGTAGGGCCGCCTTCGTCAACGCGGATCATTGAGATCGCTCCCGGCGACGGGCAAACCAACGCACAAAGGTTGCAGCCGACGCATTCTTCTTCGATAACGACCGGATATTTTTTGCCGTCCGTTTCCTTGAATTCGAAACTTTGATGAGCACCGTCTTCGCACGCTACGTAGCACAAGTTGCACTGAATACATTTCTCTTCATTCACGCGGGCGATGACCTTGTAATTCAGATCGAGATTGCCCCAATCAGTCACGCGATTGACAGATTTGCCGATAATGTCATTAACGGAGGCAATGCCTTTCTCATCAAGATAGTTGTTCAAGCCATCGATCATGTCCTCGACGATGCGGTAGCCGTAATGCATTACGGCCGTGCAGACCTGAACATTACCCGCACCCAGCAGTAAAAACTCGACCGCATCGCGCCAATTGTTGATGCCGCCGATGCCGCTGATCGGAATTCTAAATTCTGAATTGCGGGCAAGCTCGGAAACCATATTGAGCGCGATCGGTTTGACCGCCGTGCCGCAATATCCGCCGTGGGCAGCCATGCCGTTTACATTCGGGTAAGGGATCATTGTGTCGATATCGACGCCCATCACCGAGTTGATCGTGTTTATCAGCGAAACCGCGTCGGCTCCGCCGTCCTGCGCGGCGCGGCCGGGCGGGACAATGTGCGTGACGTTCGGCGTCAGCTTAACGATCACTGGTAGTTCGGAAACCTCTTTCACCCATTCGGTGACCATGCAGGTATATTCGGGCACCTGTCCCATCGCCGCGCCCATTCCGCGTTCGGACATTCCGTGCGGACAGCCGAAATTCAGCTCAAATCCGTCGGCACCGGTGTCCTGCGATTTCTTTACGATCTCCTGCCAGGCCTCGCGCTTCGATTCGACCATCAGCGAAATGATTACGGCGTTGTTCGGATACTTCTTTTTGCACTCGTAGATCTCTTTGAGATTAACGTCTAGCGGCCGGTCCGTGATCAGCTCGATATTATTCAACCCGATCATCCGCAGCGGCCCCTGATCAAGCCCGGCCAGCCGCGACGAAACATTGACGATCGGCTCGCCCAAAGTCTTCCAAACCGCCCCACCCCAACCAGCATCAAACGCCCGCTCGACCATCGACCCCATATTAGTCGGCGGCGCCGAGGCGAGCCAAAAGGGATTGGGAGATTTGATTCCCGCGAAATTTGAAGTTAGATCAGCCATAAGATTTTTTTGCCGCAGATTTACGCGGATGACACAGAGAAGAATTTTCAACTGATTCACTATTGCGCGCAAACAAATATTATTTCTTTTTTCTGTCACGGCAAAACTCCCG
>JANNGV010000064.1:0-9899 GCA_031404055.1 Chloracidobacterium sp. | reverse complement strand
TTTTATTCGCGGCATAATTGTTGTAGATTCTCATTAGTGCAGAAGCCTGCGCGTAAGCAAGGGCTAAATGTTCAACGTGAGTAACTCGCCCTTGCTTACGCGCGGGCTTCTGCAAACGAAATATATGAAAGCCTCGGATATCGAAGAAGTTCTACGCCTGTACACCGCCGGCAATCTGACGTCCCTAGATGCGGCCGAACGGATAAAAAATCTTTCGTACGAAGATATCGGCTACGCCCGTATCGATCACGCGAGATCAGACCGCCAGGGATTTCCCGAAGTGATCTTCGGCCAGGGCAAAACTCCGGAACAGATCTCCGGCATCTTCGAAAAACTGATCGCCCGCTCACCAAACGTTCTGATCACGCGAACAACCGCCGAAGTCTTCGGCCAGATCCGAAATATCCATACCGAAGCCGAATGGCACGAATCGGCACGCATGATCCGGCTTTTCCGCGACAAAACCGAGTTGGGAATCGGCGAAATATCTGTCGCAACCGCCGGAACCAGCGATATTCCCGTAGCCGAAGAAGCTGCGCTTACAGCAGAAGCAATGGGAAACCGCGTCCAACGAATCTGGGACGCCGGTGTTGCAGGAATACATCGAATATTAGGCGAGCGTGAACGCCTGCAAAACTCACGCGTAGTTGTAGTCGTCGCGGGAATGGAAGGCGCATTGCCGTCCGTCATCGGCGGCCTTGTAGCTGTTCCGGTTATCGGCGTTCCGACGAGCATCGGCTACGGCGCCTCGTTCGGCGGCATCGCCGCACTCCTCGGAATGCTAAACTCCTGCGCGTCCAACGTCACCGTCGTAAACATAGACAACGGCTTCGGCGCCGGGTTCGCCGCCAGTTTGATCAACCGAAAGTCAGAACCACCTGCGTGAGCGGGTGGTTTCTTCTTCGCGAGCTTATACGAAATAAAAGTTCGCACAACTATTTAAACATTTACTTGAGCGTTCAAGGTGTGAAAGTCTCGGCGGAGATTTCACGAACGCCCGGAAATCGAACAACTCATTCAACCGGACGCGCAAATCAGCGGCCCTCTTGAACTCGATCTCTTCTCTCTCTCTCTCTCTCTCTCTTACTTTGGGCTTTAGGCAGACCGATCATGAACAGATCGAAGATAGCAGACGCAATGGAATTGGAGTTTCCCGGTGCCGCCCCGGATACACGAGTAAGGGCGGCAGTTATCAAGGATTGATCAAGACAAGCAGCCTGTCGGCCCAATCAGAGCGTGCATTCTTCAATATTTCATACTGCACCTGGGCCATGTC
Organism: Chloracidobacterium sp.; assembly: GCA_031404055.1. Lineage (GTDB taxonomy): Bacteria > Acidobacteriota > Blastocatellia > Pyrinomonadales > Pyrinomonadaceae > OLB17. Next base: position 8,623 of record JANNGV010000064.1, on the reverse strand, counting down.
TCGGTTGCCGAGTTTAAGGTATGAGCGGCCGAGGTTGTATCTCGCTTTGTCGAAGTCAGGGTTGTAGCTGACGGCATTGTTAAAGGCGTCGACGCTTTCCTCGGCTTTGCCAAGCTCGATGAGGCTTTCGCCAATGTAATTGTAGGTTTTTGCGTCGGGTTTGTACGTTTTCAGCTGCTCAAATTGCGTCAGAGCGTCGGCGTAACGCTTTAGCTTTAGATAGGCCATGCCGAGTTTTTCGATCGATCCGGCGTGATCGGGCTTCAACAAAAGAGCCCGCCTGTATGCGAGGATTTCTTCTTCGGGACGATTCAATTTCTCGAGGCTCAAACCAAGCGAGTACTGAGTGTCGGGCTTGTAATCTTCAAGCTTAATCGCCTGCCGGTATGCGTCGGCCGCTTCTTTGTATTGGCCGAGAGCAAAACTTGATGCGCCGATATTAACGAAGGTCTCGGCCCAATCCGGCCTAAGCTTCGCCGCCTGCTTCGACGCCTTTAAAGCTTCGGTGTGCCGGCCCTGAACGCCGTATGTGAATCCGGCTTGATACCAGGCCTCGGCGTAGTTCGGGTCTATCTCGATGGCTTTTTCAAAAAATGTCAGCGCTCTAGGGAAATCATCGCGGGAAAGCTGTGCGACGCCCTGCGAATACAGCCGCTCTGCCGCCGCACGCTTGTTTTTTTGCGTTACGGCCGACAGCGATGAGAATGTTTGAAGTTCGGAAACTTTTAGCTGGAATATTCTTTCTGAAGGAACGGCGAAATTCAGGCTCTGGCCCTCGGCCGCCTGCAATGTGGCGACGCCGATGACCTGGCCGTACATATTTACGACCGGCGATCCCGACGATCCGGGCGATATCGGAGCGGTGATCTGAATAATCTTTCCGTAACCCGAGATCTCGCGTACCGCCGAAACGATCCCGTTCGAAACGCTACCTTCGAGGCCGAAGGGATTGCCGACGACTACAATAGACTCGCCTTCCTGCGGCACGGATCGGGCGATCGGCAGCGGGATAGCCAGCGCCAGCGGCACCTCGACCTGCAACATCGCAAGATCGCCTTCGCCATCGACCGCCAAAACTCCGCGGACCGTAAACTTTTTACCATCAATAAGATGGACCTCTACGCGGCTCGATTTTTCGATCACGTGGCGGTTCGTTATCACCCTGTCGGCCGCGATAAAAAAGCCACTGCCTCGGGACAACGTGTTCCCTCGTGCATCAAATGTTTCGATAGCGACCGAAGACGGTTTGATCCGCCGCACAAGTTCCGGCAGCAGGTCCTGGGCATTCGTTTCCAATACGAAACCGGACACTATCATAAGAAAAAACAGGATTTGGCGAACCGGAAATTTCATAGTTCGTGCGAGAGGCGATTCCGTCTGTAATTATAAGGGTTTTGCCAGATTCAAACAACTTTCAACAGTTCGTGTTCCTCTTATTCCGTTCTAATTCTCTTGTTCCGCGCGGTCAAGATTTAGATTGAATTGGTTGAGCCAAAAGTAACACAGGTGAACAAGACCAACGCGATCGCGGACAAGAAGGTAAATCTAAACTTCATAAATTTTTCCTCGACACCAACAGGATGAACGGCATGGGTTTGATAAGTTGCAGCGACATTTAGTTGTCTTGCCGAAAAAGGCCGCGTCCGCTTTTGTCGAGCGAAAAGAAGCGATAGAATTCTAGAGTTGTTTGCAAAACCTATTTTTGAGCTGTGCTTGATCGAATTTTTTTTGATCATCTTGTTCCTTATTAATCATCTGTTTAAGTGGTTTAACTTTTCTAAACACTGAACTAGAGGAACAAAGCGGAATAGGAGGAAAGAATAAGGAAACCGCCAAAATGCCAAAGAAAATTGCACTCGCCGCCGATCACGCGGGATTCGAGGAGAAAGAAAAGCTGAAAGCGACGCTCGATGAAATAGGCGTCGAATTCGACGACATGGGAACTTTCTCGAACGCCCCAGTGGACTACCCGGACCTCGCCCGCAAAGTCGCCGAGGCCGTTTCTCGGGGCGAATATGAGCAGGGTTTGCTCGTCTGCGGCTCCGGCACCGGAATGGCGATCGCGGCCAACAAAGTCCGCGGCGTCCGCGCCGCCGTCGCATGGAATGAAGAAATTGCCAGGCTCTCACGCCAGCATAATAATGCCAACGTTCTTTCGCTCGCTGCCCGCTATACGCCGGACGACGAGCTGAAAAAAATCGTCAAAGCCTGGTTCGAAGCCGATTTCGAAGGCGGCCGACATGAGCGCCGGGTAGAGAAAATGACCGAGATCGAAAAGGACGATTTAAACTAATTAAGTGAACATTGAAACAATTGGCCGCAACCTGCCCGCGCTCTTCGCCGCACTGTTGGTGAGCATTCTTTTCATACAGTCGGGCATCGACAAGGTCTTTGACCGGCGTGGTAATCTGGAATGGCTCGGCGGCCATTTTTCCAAGACGTTTCTCGCTCCGCTCGTCCCGTTTCTGCTAACGACAATTACCGTGATGGAACTCGCCGCCGGCATCCTGTGCGCGGCGGGAATTGTTTATTTTCTCGTCACGTCCTCCGCCGTGCTGATGTTTGCCGCCTCGGTGATCGCGGCATTGGCGATCACGGCGCTTTTTTTCGGCCAGCGCGTTGCGAAAGACTATCCCGGTGCCGCTGTCCTCGTCCCGTACTTCATTCTTGTCGCCTTTCTTATGTATCTCACTAACCCGTTCTCAAAATCGTAAATAAATTATGGTAAAGATCCTGGCCCTTGCGGGCAGCTACCGCAAAAATTCATACAACCGACGCGTCCTTCATATTGCCGCCGATGGGGCTCGTGAGGCCGGAGGCGACGTGACGCTGCTCGATCTAAACGATTATCCCATGCCGATCTTTAACGCTGACGAAGTGGAAAGGAACGGCTTTGACGCCGCCGCTCTTCGTTTTCAGGACGTTTTGAACGAGCACGCCGCCTTTCTGATCGCTTCTCCCGAATATAACGGAAGTTTGCCCGGCGGTTTTAAGAACGCGATCGATTGGGCGTCGCGTGCGAACGACAAATACAAAATGTATGAGGTCTTCAAGGGCAAATCCGCCGCGATAATGACGGCCTCACCGGGCCAGTTCGGCGGCCTCAGATGCCTTGGGGACCTGAGAGGCGTGCTCACGATCATGGGCATTAACGTGCTTCCGAACGAGATCGCCGTTCCGTTTGTGAGTCAGAAATTTGACGACGATGGCATCGAAATGACGGATGAGAAAATGAGGCATATTCTGGAGAAACTGGGAGCCGAACTGGTTACAATGTCGAAAAAGACCCGCGCCGATGTTGGTCTTGTGTCGGATACCAGCAACTAGATATTTCCGCTGTCTCTACGATGACAAGGCCTTGCGAAGAAACGCGACGAGCGGAAACATTTCCTTCATAATCTTCGCTAGCATTTTTGGGAATTCGGCACTCGTCAAAATTTTGTCGTCATTCAATTCCTTAAAGCCCATAAATTCCTTGAGTTTCAGATATTCGACGACCTTATGTTCAGGATCGAAGCCTTTAGGGGCAGATTTTAGGCGGTCGCCACGCATTTCGCCGAACGCGTCTCGAAAGCTTTTCTTTTCAACGATCTTAAGAAATTCGTCCGTGTTATTGGCGATCGCGTTGCGTATTTTTAGCGTCTCCGGGCCGTCGGGCACATGCTTGCCGCCGGCGACGAAGCTTTGTCCCGGCTGAACATGGAAATAATAACCGGGCTGCATCGATTTGCGTCCGCCCGGACTGATGTAGGCTCCGAGGTTGGTTTTGTACGGGCTTTTGTCCTTTGAAAACCGGACATCGCGATAAATGCGGAACACACACGATTTCGGGTCGAGCGTCGCGACCGCGTCATCGAATTTACCTACTTCGCCGATCAGGTAGTCGGTAAACGCGGTCAGATTGTCCTGGGCGGCGTCAAATGCTTTTTTATTCGCCTGGAACCAGTCGCGGTTGTTGTTCTTATCGAGTTTTTTGAGAAAGTCGAGCGTTTCCTTTGTGACCATAATTTACGCATCTTAGCCTCCGTACGCCGCGGCTGCACGGTTGTTCATCTCTTCGGGCGAAACATCTTCGATATGCGTCGCAAACGACCAAACATGACCGAACGGGTCTTTGAATTGGCCTGACCTGTCACCATAAAACTGATCCTGGACCGGGCGGAGTACAGTTAAACCTTCGGCAACGGCTTTTTCGGCAAACGCATCCACGTCTTCGACATAGATCATCATCTGAACCGGAGTCCCACCGACGGTTTCGGGACTGACGGCTCCCATGTCGGGAAACTCGTCCGCCATCATGAATATAGCGTTGCCGACCTTCAACTCGGCGTGGCCGACCATTCCCGGCGAGCCGATGCGGAAGATCTCTTCCGCACCGAATGCCCGCTTATAAAAATCGATCGCGGCTTCGGCATTCTTGCATATCAAATACGGCGTAACGCCTTCGTACCCTTTAGGGATTGCGCTGACTTCGTTAGGCATAGCTGAATCTCCTTGTAAAATTGAATGAGGCAAATCTACTCCAGGATGGCTTCGAAAGTCAATGATTTTCCGGGCACGACCTCCAGTACGACTGCGTGTTAAAGTGTTGTTGAACGTATTTGAGAAACTTATTTTCCGAGCAATTCCGATTGAATCTTTTCCTTCTTGTTCATCATGTTCCGTGGCTTCGTTTTAACCACCGAAAAGAGGAATAAGAGGACAAAACGGAGCATATGGCAGATGCAACTTTACCCCGAACCCGCCGAAAAAGCCGCCAGCGCCTTTTGACTATCGATGCCGATTCGGGCGAAAGGCACGCAAGCTGGCTCGAGCTTTTCTTCGATCTTGTCTTTGTGCTGGCCGTCGCGCAAGTCGCAAAAATTCTCGCGGGCAGTTCCGATCTCAGCGGATTCCTGAAATACGCGGCGCTGTTCGTACCGATCTGGTGGTCGTGGATCGGATTCACTTTTCACGCCGACAGATTTGAAAGCGATGAAACCGAATACCGCGTGATGACATTTGCTTCGATGCTCGCCGTTGCAGCCCTTTCGCTTACCCTTGGAGGTGCTTTTACGCCCGCTGGCGACTCGGCGTTTGTGGTCTGTTACGCCCTCGTACGGCTTGTGCTAATAGCCCAATACACGCGGACGGCGATGAACGTTCCCCTTGCACGGGGCCTTGCCGGCCAATACATAGCCGGTTTCGGCTCGGCGCTGGTGATCCTTTTGGCATCGCTCCTTTTTGATCCGCCTGTACGATATTACATCTGGGGGGCAGTCTTGCTTATCGAGCTTGCCACGCCGTTCCTGGGCCTCAGACGGACGCGTATGATTCCCTACGATTATTCGCACATTCCCGAACGTTTTGGCCTTTTGACGATCATTGTTTTGGGCGAAGCGGTGATCGCGACTGCGAATGGAGCGGCTGGAGTGCCTTGGACCTTTGCTACAGTTTTAACCGCGTCGCTCGGGTTCGCGATGGCGGCTTGTATCTGGTGGATAAACTTTGAATTTGTAGAGGACAGTGCGATCAAATCGCCCTCGCTTGCCCCTAGATTTGTCTATCTTTACGGGCATTTTTTCATGGTTGGGAGCATCGTCGCAATCGGTATCGGCGTCGAACACGCAATCAAGGAGGTCGGCGATGCTCATCTGCATTTGCCCACGCTCGCATTGCTCGGCGGCGGAATCGCCGTCTATCTGGCCGCGATAACTATTATCAAGCTGGTCTCGGGTGTTTGTCGGTTTGTTCTTGTCCGCACCGCTGCGATTGCATTGTCGCTGGCGATTTTGTACCTCGGCGAGTTTCTGCCGCCGCTCCCCGTTGTTGGGGCGATGTTTCTAATCTTGGCCTTTGGCGTTTGGCTGGAAGGTCGATTCGGCGATGAAAAGGTGGTGGACGAAACACCGCATATTGAAACCTGTGAACATTCCGTTCTCGCCACGGTTTTCGAACCGCGAACCCAGGATGGCTGCGAAGAGTGTATAAAAAACAATTACAAATGGGTACATCTACGGCTTTGCCTTGAATGCGGACATGTGGGGTGCTGCGATTCATCCAGGCATAGACACGCGACGAAACATTTTCACAAAGAAAGCCACCCGATAATCGCGTCGCTGGAAGAAGGCGAAAACTGGGCATGGTGTTACGAGGACGAGCGTTTTGTGCCGCTTTCCGGGAAGATTGGAAAATTGCGAGAGTAGTGATTAGAATTAACATATCGTTAAACTTTGGAGTTTAAAATGGAAGGTTGTGAGCATCTTGCGGAAATGCGTGTCGTCACGCCCAGTGCCGATGGCTGTGAAGACTGCCTGAAGATTGGCGGCAGGTGGGTTCATTTGCGGTTATGCGAGATATGCGGCCATGTCGGATGCTGCGACCAATCACCAAATCAGCGTGCGACAAAGCATTTCAAAGCGGTCGGACATCCGATGATTAAGTCGTTCGAGGCGGGCGAGGATTGGGGCTATTGCTACCCCGACGATATGTTTTACGAATCGTTACCAATTCCGACATTGAGCTAACATTTAGTTTTCAAAAGGGAGCGATTATTCAATGGCAACAAGTGCGGAATGGCATGAAGATTACGACAAAATGAGCGAGAAATCGCGTAATTTCTCGCGTGCGGTAAAATCCGTCCAAGAGGAGCTCGAAGCGGTGGACTGGTACAACCAGCGGGCCGAACAGACCACCGACGAGCAGTTGAAAAAAATACTCGAGCACAACCGCGATGAGGAGATCGAGCACGCCGTAATGGCGCTCGAATGGCTTCGGCGGTCCACTCCCAAATTTGACGAGCATATGAAAACTTATCTTTTTACTGAGGGCGATATTCTTGAGATAGAGGAAGAGGCAAAGTAGTTTCTGGTATTAATCGAGTGCTTTGAAAGCCTTTCCTCTTATTCCTTCTTTTTCCTCTTTTTCTGTGGTAAAAAAAGAAACCACGGAAAAAAATGAACAAGATATTCAATGGAAGAAGCGCCCGGAGATGGTTACAAGCGAAATCCGGCCGCACTGAACGACATTAAGCAATATGTCGACAACGCAACTCGCTGGTTAAGCAAGTAGCCCGCGAATTACGCGAATAGACACGAATTCGCGGGCAAAACTTATGAAATATGTCTGAAAATATTTTCCCCGAAATGCCGCTTGACGCGTGGCGTTCAACCAAGAACACGCTTCATCTTTACCTACAGATCGTCGGCAAGATTCGGCTGACGATGCATCCGCGGATCAACCACTGGTGGCACGTGCCGCTTTATGTATCGCCGCGCGGCCTGACGACGCGGACAATTCCGTACAAAGGCAGTAATTTCGAGATCGAATTCGACTTTCGCGACCATGAACTAAAGATCCACAAAAGCGATGGCCGGTCGGAGGATTTTGCTTTGTATGACGGCCTGACCGTTGCCGATTTTTACAGCAGTGTTTTCTCGAACCTGTCCAAACTTGGCATAGAGCCGAACATCAAAGCCGTTCCGTACGAAGCTCCATCCAAAACTCCCTTTGCCGAAGACACCGAGAACAAGTCATACAACAAGGAATATGTTGAGCGGTTTCACAAAACGCTTGTCGCCGTCGATGATGTCATGGAAGAATTTCGCGGCCGATTCACCGGGAAAAGCACGCCGATCCACCTGTTTTGGCACAGCTTCGACCTCGCCTTGACGCGGTTCTCCGGCAAACGTATCACGCCACGCGAAGGCGCCGGAATGGTCGAACGCGAAGCATATTCGCACGAAGTCATCAGTTTCGGCTTCTGGTTCGGCGACGACAAAGTTCCCGCCCCGGCATTCTATTCATACACCGCACCCGAACCCGTCGGCCTCGAAGGCGAACCCCTCTCGCCCGCATCGGCATCATGGCAGGAAGCCAACGGCTCGCACATGGCTTTGCTAATGTACGAAGATGTTCGAACCGCGGAGAAACCTCGTGAAACGGTTTTGGATTTTCTTGAATCGGCGTATCAGGCCGGAGCAAAAGCCGCCGGTTGGGATCCAAAACAGTTCAAATGGAAGGCAATTTGATCCAGTTGGCGAGCGCGATTCCGAATGAACGCAGTTGACACGACAATTTTTTACTCGACGATTCTAGCGGCTTTAGGAAGCGGGCTGATAGCTGGTGTGTTTTTTGCTTTTTCCACGTCTGTGATGACTGCTCTCGGGCTCCTTCCGTCGGCTGAGGGAATGGCCGCAATGCAACGGATCAATATCGTTATAATAAATCCATCGTTCCTGGGAGTTTTCCTCGGCACCGCCGGACTCTGCGTTGGATTGGCCATCGTTTCATTCGTCCGTTGGGAGCGTGGAGCGGGATTTTTACTTGCCGGAGCGGCGCTATATTTGCTCGGCAGCCTGTTTGTGACAATGGTGTTCAACGTGCCAATGAATAACGCATTGGCGGCGGCCGCGCCGAATGACGCCGGAAGCGCCGACATCTGGGCAAACTACCTTTCCAACTGGACGTTTTGGAATCACGTCCGAACTGCGGCCTCGCTTGGGGCGGCGGCGGCGTTCACAATCGGGCTGGTTTATATTGGCAGGTAAGTCGAGTCAATTTACGGCTGTTTATAAACCACACCGGTTTTCATCACGAAGATGGTGCTTTCCATCTTCTTGATATCTTTCAGCGGATCGCCCGG
>JANNGV010000063.1:0-4030 GCA_031404055.1 Chloracidobacterium sp. | reverse complement strand
CGCTGACCGGGCTTTCGTTTCTGGTGCTGTATTTAGGTGCGTCATTCGGCGAAAGTGCTCCTAAATCGCAGGCACAGTTTTCTACGGGAGCTTTTCGTGTAAATGAACGCGTAATTACGAACCTTGCAACGGCAGGCGTGCCAAAAGATGTTCTGGATAAAATCGTCGCCGCAAAAGCCGCCGACGGGAAGAATACGATCTTCGGCGTAAAATTCGAGCCGAAGACCGATGAAGCGACAAACGTCACGACATCCGGCGAACAGCAGCTAGTGGCCGCCATCAACGCCGTCGCTCCCGGGCAGGGTGATGCTCACAAAGCCGCGATCTTGCAAAACGCGTACCTTTTCCGGGTGTCGGCTTTTTGGCTGATCATCGCTTACGGGATCGTAACGCTCGGCGAACTAATGCTCTCGCCCATGGGTCTGTCTCTCGTATCCAAGGTTGCCCCGATCAGCGTTCGCGGCCTGATGATGGGCGGCTGGTTCGTCGCGACGGCAATCGGCAACAAGCTGACGCAGATCGGTATTTTCTGGGACATCTGGCTGCAATCGACGTTCTTCCTGGTGCTTGCCTTAATGGCTCTGTTTATGGCGGTCGTGCTGTTTTTCCTGCTTAAACCGCTGAAAAAGGCGATGCCGGGAGTTTGAGGAAGTTGGGGAGTTAGGGAGAAAGGGAGTGGAGGCGATATCCCTGCTCCCTTTTCTTATTTCCTTCCGGATGGTAGCACCCATTTCGGAGCGCTGTTTATCATCGAAACGAGCATTGAGAGAATTTCGTCATATTCAAGGAATAGTTCTTTTGCAACTTCCCGATCGAGATACCCGCATTTAACTGCAAATTCGATCCACGTCTGCGTTTCGGCAGCTTCGCCTTCGGCATCGGATATTTTGCTGACAAATGCGGCTTGATACCGTCTTTTTCGCCAAGCTTCCGCCAAATTGGCACAAACGGACCTTGATGATCGACGAATCTGGTCCACTAATGAATAGGTCTCTTCTTTGGGAAACGATTTCGACAACTCAAAGATTTTCATTGCCGAATCGAATGCCTTTCGGTAAACAGCCAGGTCTTGGTGTTTTGTAACGAGGTTTCCCACTCCCGTACTCCTCTACTCCTCCACTCCCCTACTTCTCCAAGCGGCCATCGCCTCCGCAGCACCCGCGTGCATTATCTCAGGTTTGTGATATTTCCAGTGTTTTTCGAACTCCTCTTCCGATATCTCGGGCATTTCGTCCCGCGTCTTTTCTTTTAGGTAACTTTCGGCCCAGGCACGCGTATCCATATTCGTGTTCAACGCGGTGCGGGCTCCGTGCATCAAATTATCTCGTTCCATAGTTTTAATCTCCGTATGGTAGATTAAACTTCGGCCCGCGCGAGAGCAAGGGCAACAAATTTATATCGGAGTTTTAAGTGAAATATTCTTTATTGGTATCGCTGATAGTTGTATCGCTTCTTTCAAACACGGTATTTTCTCAGGCCGTAAAACCGGCTGCGATAAAAAATACCGCCACCGCCGTGAAACCGGCCGACAAGAAGCCGGAATACGCTGTTCCGTTCGTAAGCAAAACGCTGAAAAACGGGCTTGAGGTGATTGTGCTGCAGGACGCTTCAGTTCCACTCGTAACTGTTGAACTGGCCGTCCGCAACGGTTCGTTTACCGAATCGCCGGAGTTTCACGGCCTTTCTCATCTATACGAGCACATGTTTTTTAAGCCGAATTTCGCGATGGCTATTCGTGAGTGCGAAGCCGCAGGCCAGCAAAGCCGCTTTTCGCTGCCGCCGCTTTGTTCTGCTGCAATGTCATTGAAACCCAAGATCGGCGACGTCTCATACCTGAAAGACGCGAATAAGGTTAGTATCTATAACGGCACGACCCGCGAGGAGATCGTTAATTACTACTTCACCTCGACAAGCCCATATCTGGCAACCGCGATACGCTACATTAACGATTCGGTCCGCTTTCCCGCTTTTGACGAAACAAAATTCGAAGAAGAGAAACGCGTCGTCATCGGCGAAATCGACCGCCATGAGGCAAATCCGTTCGGATATCTCGACGTGGCGATGAAGCAAAAGCTCTTCTACAAATATCCGACCAGAAAAGATCCTAAAGGCACGCGCGAATCCGTCTCTACCGCCACGCTCGACAAGATGCGGACGATCCAGGCACGTTATTACGTGCCGAACAATGCGGCTCTCGTCGTAACGGGCGATGCAAAACCCGAAGAGGTTTTCCGGCTGGCCGAGCAGATCATGGGCAGCTGGGAGCGACGTGCCGTCGATCCGTTTAAGGAATTCCCCTTGGTCGAGCATCCGCCGCTGACAAAAAGTGAGGCGGTGATAATCGAAAAGACCGTCGAGGCCGAAGCGGATAAATCCGGAAGTCAAAATCTTTTTGCGGAGATCGGCTGGCATGGCCCGTCGATTGGAAAGGACGATGCGGCCACATACGCGGCCGACGTTTTTTCTTACATAATCTCGCAGCCCGACTCGCGATTCCAGCGAAATCTTATCGATTCCGGTTTGGCGGCGTCCGTTGGTTTCGGATATTACACCCAGCGAAACGTCGGGCCGATAAATTTTGTGATGAGCACCCGTCCCGACAAAGCGAAGGCCGCATTCAAGGCCGCGTATGCCGAGATAGCACAGTTCACTAATCCCGATTATTTCTCCGACGCCGAACTAGAAAGCGCCAAGACGATCATGGAAACGAACGATCTTTTCGAACGCGAAAAATCGAGTGAGTATGGCCATACGCTGGGCTTTTGGTGGTCATCGACCGGCATCGAGTATTTTCGCGGTTATCACGCAAAGCTTCGGGCAGTTTCGCGTGCGGACATTAACCTTTACATAAAAACCTATATCCAGGGCAAAAACCATGTCGTCGTCGCACTCGTTTCGCCGGAAGGAAAGAAAGAAGCGGCCTTGACCGAACAGGATCTTATCGGAGGTGTTCAGTGAGATTAAAAATACTCGTAAAACTCTTCATATTGCCGATTCTTCTGTTCTCAGCCCTTGAGCCTTACGCTCAGGAATCAAAGCTCGATAATTTTGCCTCACAGGCAGCTCAGGTCACCGAATTTGAGATCAACGGACTTAAAGTGATCGTCAAGCGGCGAGCTTCGTCACCGACGGTTGCGGGCGGTCTTTTTATCCGAGGCGGCGCGCGGAATATCAACGAAAAGAATGCGGGCATTGAAAGCCTGATGCTCGCAACGGCAATCGATGCCGGCAAGACCCTGCCTCGGCAAACCGTCCGGCGCGAGCTTGCCAGTATGGGCAGCGCATTCGGCTCGTCGGTGTCAAACGATTTCAGTTTCGTCAGCTTTGGCTCGACGCGGCAAAGTTTTGACCGTGCGTGGGAAATTTATTCCGAAGTGCTTTTGAACCCGGCATTTGCCGAGGAAGATATCAAACGCAACCGCGAACTGATCCTGACGGGATTACGTGAAGCGGGAACCGTGCCGGAGGGAGCGCTTGAAACACTTCAGGAACGGGTAATTTATGCCGGGCACCCGTACGCGAACGACGTCAATGGGACGATCGCGACGATCGGTTCGCTGACTGCCGCCGACCTTCGCACCTATCACAAGAGTACGATGGAGACTTCCAGGCTTTTGCTGGTTTTCGTCGGCGATCTGGATGCGGATCAGTTGAAAACAAAGATCGCGACGACGTTCGGAAAATTGCCGCGGGGCAGCTACAAAGACGTTCCGTATCCCGTCCTGGATTTTTCGATGGGAACGCTCGATGTCAGCCAACGAGCATTGCCAACCAACTACGTCAAAGGCACGTTCGCAGCTCCGGCACCCGGCGATCCGGATTATTACGCGATGCGTGTTGCGATGTCGATACTTCAAACGCTGGTTTATCAGGAAGTGCGCGGACGGCTTCAGCTTTCGTACGCGCCGGATGCCGATATGAATAATTTCTCCGCAAATACGGCGAACATCTCCGTTTCAACAAATGATGCGAATCAGTCGATCGCCGTCATGCGGGCTCAGATCAAGTTTCTGCAGGACCGCACTTTGAA
>JANNGV010000062.1:0-11521 GCA_031404055.1 Chloracidobacterium sp. | reverse complement strand
CGAATTCGTAGGGAACGCGGACGCCCTCGTCCGCAACGGTTCTTCGCCCATCAGACTCATTGCGGACGAGGGCGTCCGCGTTCCGCCGGAGGTAACGCGAAAGATTTATTGAGCCGAGATTGCACACGGCCGTTTCATTGTCAGAGGTGACTTCAAGTATCTCGGTGCAAAGATTTGAAAGATGTATAACGTTTTCGGGCCGGGCCGTCTGATTCGATTTGCGGTTTGAGGCGTCCTTAAAGGTCATCCAGCCGTTTCCGGTCTGGGCCATTGTCCGCATCATTTTTGCGTACAGGTCTCGTGCCTTCAATTGCCGGGTAAACTGGCCAGCCTCTTCGGCCTTGAGATACTCGGCCTCAAATTCTTCGCCGTAAATATCCGGAAAGTGCGGCACAATGCTCGGGTCGAACAGCGACCACATCTCATCGGCTTGCACCCGTTTCATAAACAGGTCCGGTATCCAGTTCGCAATGTTCAAGTTGTGCGTACGCCGCGCCTCGTCGCCGGTGTTGTCGCGGAGTTCGAGAAAGTCGTCGATGTCGGCGTGCCATGTCTCAAGATATACGCACGCCGCGCCTTTACGTTTGCCGCCTTGATTGACGGCCGAAACCGACGAATCCAGCGTCTTCAGCCACGGCACAATGCCGTTCGAATGCCCGTTGGTACCGCGTATAAGCGAGCCCTGCGACCGGACGCGATGATAGGCAATGCCGATGCCGCCCGAAAATTTCGAAAGCATCGCAACATCCGAATACTTTTTATAGATGCTCTCAAGGCTGTCCTGCGGCGAATCAAGCAAAAAGCAAGACGAAAGCTGCTCGTGCCGCGTGCCGGAATTAAAAAGCGTCGGCGTCGAAGGGACGTATTCGAGTGACGAGAACAATCTGTAAAGCTCGATTGCTTCACTCGGCGTTTCCGACAGGCCGCACGCGACACGCATCCAGAAAAACTGCGGAGTCTCGATAACGTCTCGCGTTACCGGATTTTTTAACAGATATCGATCGTACAATGTACGCAGGCCGAAAAATTCGAACAGATCATTGCGGCTCTGGTCTATCGCGTCGTTCAGCTTACGGCTGTTCGCCGAAACGAAATTTACGACACGCGGTGCAATGAGCCCTTCTTTAACTCCAAAAGCTATCGACTGTGAGAATGAGTGTATTTCCTGATTGCGAACCTCTTTCTCAACATACTGATTCAGCAGCCGTGCACCAAGCTTTGAATACTCGGGCTCTTCAAATATGAGGCTCGCCGCCGTTTGTATCGAAAGCTTGTCAAGCTCCTTGGTCGTCGCTCCGTCATACAGCCCGCTGATCGTCTTGGTAGCGATCCGCATGGCGTCCACGCTCGGCAGATTTACGCAGCAGCGCGATATTGCACGAACGATCTTATTAATATCCACGGGCTCGAGCGTGCCATTGCGCTTTGCGACCTGCATTGTCGTCTGTGCCGGTTCTTCTGATTGTCGTGCGGCAGCTGCGGTAGAGGTTTGACCGATATATGTTTCCATTATTGCTAATTAGCCTCGCGTTAAAATCTCGTTTTTTAGCGACAAAGCGTCGTCGAAAAAGCCCCGGTTGAATTACGAGACAAATAGTCTCACCACCGGCCTTTCTCTAAAGCGGCGTCCAGGTCGCACCCTTTGGTTTGATTTGGATTAATTTGAGCCTGTTAAGGCGTTCCTACCGGCTGCCGTTTCCCAAAATGGAAGACGAGATCACGGTTTACTTGGCAGTCTTCGTTCCCCATTACCGCTTGCGGGGCAGATGCGGCAAAACGAGCCGCAAATCTTTTTCAAACTATCAAAATTTTCCGAGCGTTACTTCAGTGGATATAGACTATATGGTAGTCATTTACCTTTGTCAACACAAAATGTAGTGGTTTTTAAACTAATTGCTAAAACGTGCATTTACAACATTTAGAGCGCCCGGCGTGAAGTTTTGGGTTAAATAGTGCGTAACAGTCCGGTAACACGTTGGAACACAATCATTTAAGGTCGAATTAACAAGCTCCCCTCCTTACGGAGTCTGTCGGGAAAAGAAGATTCTCGGTCTTAGCTCCATAGGAGCGTTATGTTTGTAGTACAAGTCACGAAGATAACCGAAAGCTCCGTGGGAGCGGCATGTTATTGTGTCAATTAGCTTTAGTGCCGCCCCTACGGGGCTTCCGCCTTTTCTTGTGCGATCATTGCCTACAAACATTGGACTCCTACGGAGCCGATTTTTCGGGGCGGGCAACGTATTCTCAATAATATTCCGACAGCCTCCTTACGAAGGAGGGGTGGACGCCGCTTCGGAGGACGGGGTGGTTCTCTCTTTTGTTATCGCTAAAGATCTTTATTTAAGCTTCAACTTCATCCCCAAATGCGACGAAGAAAACCCCAAATTCGCATAAAACCGGTGGGCATCCGCCCGTCATTATTCTTCGCGAGCTGTATAAGAACCACGCTCCCGGTTCTGACTCTGTGTTCTCCGTGTCTATGTGGTGAAAAATCTAATCCACGACCAACTCATCCCACGCAAACTCCACATTATCCGGCAGCAGATTCGAATCGCGTTCGTGCAGAATGTCGTGGTTCAGATGCGTAAGGAACGCTCGTTTGGGTTTGAGGTCTTCGATTATAGCGAGCGCTTCTTCGAGACAAAGATGCGTCGAGTGCGGCTTTATCCGAACGCAGTCCAAAACCAGTACGTCCAAATCGCGGAGGCCGTCCATCGCAGCGGGCGGGATAATTTTCAGATCAGTCGCGTAGGCAAAATCGTTGAATCGGTAGGCGATAACGGGCAGTTTGCCGTGGATAACTTCAAGCGGCGTGATCTCAAGGTCCTCTCCGACGCAAAACGGCGAATTTGGCATTACCGTGTGCGGGATCAATTGCGGCAGCCCGCCTCCGAAATGTGTGGGCTGAAATATGTATTGAAAAATCCGCCGCAGATCGGTCCACGCTACGTCGTTGGCGTAAACTCCCATCGCCCCGTAACGAAAATTGAGCGGCCGGATGTCATCAAGCCCGAAGACGTGATCGACGTGGCAATGTGTTATAAGAACTGCGTCAAGATGGCGGATATTTGCCCGCAAGGCCTGCTGGCGAAAATCGATCGAAGTATCGACAAGTATCTTCTTATCGCGATGCTCGATCAGGATCGAAACCCTAAGCCGCTTGTCCCGCGGATCGTCGGAAAGGCACGTTTCACAATCACAGGCGATTGAGGGAACGCCTGTAGATGTGCCGGTTCCGAGAAAGGTTAGTTTCATGAATAAAAGTTCTGCGAGTTGGCCGAGTTCTGCGAGTTGGCCGGGTGTCTCGGAGCTTCATACCTCGCACATTCAATTCCTTAGATATTGGGCCAAGGAAATAGTCATTCGCGAGACTTCGTCCAGCATCGTATATGTTTCGTCGAATTCAGCATCCGAAATATATTTCAGATCCAGAGCAACATACAAATGCGATTGAAGCTCGATCGCCGAGCCTCTTGAAATATTCAAAAAATTCGCGAACTCTGCTCTCGTGCGCCTTCCATGGCCTTCGGCAATATTAGCCATTACCGAAACGCTTGCTCGTTTCATCTGATCCCTGAGACTAAAATCCTTCGCAAAATCGCCTTTGTTCGAGATCATATAGATCTTTTTTGTGATTTCGCGTGCCTTTTGCCAAGCCTGTATTTCCTCAAACTTCTTGAAAGTTGCCATGAGCCAAATTCTCCTCGATGTTAGGTTTGAAGCTAAATCTAACAAACTCGCAGAACTCAGCCAACTCGCAGAACTCGCCGAACTACTTCTTACCGAGAATGTCCGCGGCCGAAAACTGCTTTGCCGCCTGGGCTTTCAGTTTTTCTTCTGTTGCGCGGACCATCGTCACATACTGCATCCGCAGATCGGCCAGAATTCCTTCAAGCAGCCGGGATTCCTTCGGGTGGAGATTGCCCTTGGTTTTCTCAGTGATCATAGCCAAAACATCCAGCCAATATTTGCCCGTCTCCAGATCGACGCTTCGCTGACCGGTCGCGGGATGCGGCATGGCTCCCAACGAAGCTGCCGCATTGGTCGCCAGCGTTGACAGAAAGTTGACGAAGCTCGCCGGATCTTCCGCACCCGGAATATCTTCATCGTCATCCGCGTATGACTCCGTGTCATCGTCCGGCTGCGGCAACGGGGCTTTCTCCGCTACGGCAGCTTCGGGCGATGGGTCGGTTTCAGCAGGAGCCTCGTCCGCCTTGCTCGATTCGATCACCACTCCGTCCTTAACGGAGCCATCCGGGTTAAACTTTCGCCTGTCTGTTACCTTAAAGGAAACCTCTTCGTGGTCTTCGTCATGTCCGATCATATATTTTGATATTAGCATTTTGGCGTTCGCTCGCGAAAGTTTGAAAGTTATCGGACCTTCGGCCTTTGCCCGAATTAACGGCTCAACTACACTATTCTTCCATGAGTAAAAGTTTTGATGAATTAGTTTTGGTAATGAAACGTCTGCGTGCTCCTGGTGGATGCCCGTGGGATGCGGAGCAAACCTATCAATCGCTGTCGCGGTATTTGCTTGAAGAAGCGTATGAAACCTTCGACGCGATACACGCCGCCGGCGAGACTGGCGATACGACGCATCTGACCGAAGAACTCGGCGATGTGCTGCTGCAGGTTGTATTTCATTCAACTATCGCCGCCGAACGTGGTGATTTTACAATTGATGACGTCGCCGCCGGCATTGCAAAAAAACTCGTTCTTCGCCATCCACACGTTTTCGGCGACAAAAAACTCGAAAGTGCCGAAGCGGTGCTCGATAATTGGGACGAGCTGAAAGCCAATGAACGCGCGGTATCAGGCAAGGTTGAAAAAGCTCACGAATCGCTGCTCGACGAAGTGCCGGTACATTTCCCCGCACTGCTCGAAGGTTTGAAATTGACCAAAAAAGCAGCAAAGGTTGGTTTTGACTGGGAGAATATCGAACAGATTTTCGAAAAGGTTTCCGAAGAAATAGAAGAGCTGAAAGAGGCGATCCGAAAAAATGACCGTGAAAATATCGATGAAGAGATCGGCGATCTATTGTTTACTGTAATAAACCTTGCACGAAAATTGGATGTCGAGCCCGAAACGGCTTTGAAAAAAACCAACCGCAAATTCCGGCGGCGATTCGCTCACGTCGAGAATGGTATCAAAGCGAGCGGCAAAACCCTCGAAGACGCCGATCTTGCGGAAATGGACGGTTTTTGGAACCAAGCCAAAGCCTGAAGGTTTTTGCCGCGACGCACTCCGCCGCTATTTTTTCATCATAAACCAAGTTATAAAGACGTTTAGATAATCACGCGTTAACAAAGTGTTGCCGCCGTAAATAAACCTTTGACTTTACCCGTCCGAAAAGTTATTTTTAGGTTCGACATTAAACGCAAGGGGAACTCTCATGAAATACATAAAAAAAACAGCTTTCTTACGCCATGCAACGGCTTTCTGCCTCACGCTCACGATGCTTGCAAGCTCATCGATGTTCGTTTTAGCGGCTCCGGATAGTAAGGTTTTGTTGGGCGAAATTTCTATTTCGGGCAATGGCGAAAACGGCGAACCGCCATTCGTAAAAGTGAACGGTGAGCGGGCGGTCACCGGACGCACGTTTCCGTCTTACAGCATGATCGAGACATCCGCGGCCACGTCGGCGGACGTAAACCTCGGAACTGTGGGCCGAATCTCTCTATCTCCCGATTCGACTTTGATCCTTAGTTTTTCCGAAAATAGCATTTCAGGAAAGCTTTTAACGGGAAAGATCAGAGTTTCGAATGCCAAGGGCGTTTCGGTAAATATCGAAACTCCTGATAACGCCTTGTCCAACGACAAGGAGATTCCTGGAGCCTTCACAATAGATGTGCAATCCGGCGCAACCCAGGCGACCGCGGAAACCGGGTCTATCTTTTTTAAGGACGGATTGCCGGCGGGAAAGGCTCAAACGACGTCATCCGGCGGAAGCGGCCTTTGGATACCATTGGCTGTATATGCAGCAATTGTAGGGGTGGCCGTTACATACGTCGTCATCAGCCGAAACGATGATGATAACGTGGTTAGTCCGATTAGATAGTCCTTAGCCTTCAATTTTCTATCTAAAAAGCACGGATTTCGCGGTTCGTGCTTTTTTTGTGCCTGATCTTTGCAGTGTCGGGAATTGATACACACACCGAATAGACCGCTACGGTTTGCCGCCGACTTGCCCTCCACAGTATTAACTCATACATCGATAAACATTGGAATCTTGCTGTTTTTTATTAACGGTATGATTTTTGCAATACGTAATAAAAATCACAACGCACATTCGTTAGACAACGTTTTGTCAGCGTGATTTTCTAAAAATCGAGCAAAGGGAGTTAATAACATGGCTAACGAACAGAACAAATCTTCACAAAATCCTTCAACCGGCGGCATTTCACCGTCACAGCAGTACACGGGTCAAAATACAGGTGCGGCGGCGGCTCCAAAAAAGGATGCCCTGACCGAATCAACCTTCGGCAAAACCAATACCGAGACTAACAAGAGTTTGTTAGATCAGGCAAAAGATACGGCCGGTCAGGCTTATAACTCAGTGGCTGAGCAGGCAACAAGCAAGCTGGACGAGCAAAAAAGTTCTTTGTCGGGCGGATTGGCCAGCGTAGCTGACAGCGTGCGAATGGTTGGTGAAAATCTAAAAACGTCTGAAACCGGCGGAGGCATTGCTAAGTACACAGCCGAATACACCGATTCAGCGGCCCGCAAGATAGAACAGGCCGCCGATTACTTCGAGCGCAAGGACATCAAAGCGATGTACCGCGATGTCGAGAGTTTCGCTCGAACCAATCCGGCAATATTCATCGGCGGAGCGTTTGCCCTTGGGCTTTTGGCTGCACGTTTTCTTAAGAGTTCTAACCCCAGACAACTTTCAAAGGCGGCGGGACAAACCTTCGGAACAGAGCGTCCGTTTGATCAAAACTCATTTTAGTTCAAGGCAGGAGGCTATATGGCACAACAAATAATGGTTAAGGAAGAGCCTAGTTTGGGCGATTTGTTTTCAGAACTCGCTGCCGGGACGGGAACATTGATCAGGCAGGAGGTCGCTCTTGCCCAGGTAGAGCTAACGGGAAAGGCAGCGGCGGCAGGCAAGAATATCGGCTATCTGGTAGTCGGCGGAGCGGTCGCCTACGCCGCTTTGCTTGTCTTTCTCGCGGCGGTAGTAATTATACTGAACGGCATCGTCCCGCTTTGGGCATCAGCGTTGCTCGTGGCGGTGGCCGTCGGCGCAGCCGCGTATTTTATGATCACGTGGGCGCTTGGCGAACTTAAGAAAATGGATCTCGCGCCTAGCGAGACGGTTGAATCGATCAAGGAGGATGCACAATGGCTGAAAGATCAAGTGAGTTAGAAAATTTAGACAGAATAGATCCGGTGCCTCCGCCAACCGTAGCGGAGAGCGGTCATGCTCTGGCGGAGCGGAGCGGTGATTATACCGTGAGCGAAGCGCATAAATTCGGTGCGGCGCCGGTTAGCGATGCCGACCAAGAGACTGAACACATCAAGGCTCAGATTGAAGAAACGCGGTCGAACATGGGTGAAACCATTGACGCGATTCAGGATAGATTGAGTTTTGCTAACATATCCGAGCAGGTTTCGGAACAGGTAAATAATGCGATCGAGACGGCAAAAGACACCGTTTACGACGCAACAATGGGCAAGGCGGTAAATTTTATGAAAAATGCAGGTAACGAACTTTCACATTCATCCATAGTCACGGCGGCGAAAGACAATCCGCTTCCGTTTCTTCTTATCGGCGTCGGAGCCGGACTTTTGGCCTATAACAGCCTTGGCAAGAAACAAAGGCGATCTTTATCGTTTGACCGGCAGATTGGAGATAAATCGTTTGACAGGCATCTTGACGACAACGCGGCCGGGCGTTCGGGATATTCCGATCCGAAACGCTCGCTCACCGCATCAGCCCAGCAAACGGCAAGCGGAGTAAAAGACAGCGTATCCAATGCCGCGGCAACCGCTTATGATGGTGTTGCCGGTGCAGCCGGGAGCGTGTATTCCGGGGCGGGCGATATTGCCGGGCGTGCTTATGATATAGCAGGCGAGTTTGGCACCAAAGCCCAAGAGACTTACAGCGAATATCTGGAAGAAAAGCCGTGGGCGATCGGGGCAGTAGCTTTAATTGCCGGGGCAGCCGTGGGATTAGCTATACCGTCGACGCGATACGAAGGTGAATTAATGGGCGAAGCCCGCGTTAATTTGATGTCGAAAGCAAAAGATGCCGCCGGCGATCTGGTGGATAAAGCTAAGGACGTAGCAGCGGAGGCGGGAAAGACGATCAAGGATGAAGTCAACACCGCCACCCAGCCGGAAATAAAACAATACTAATCGTTCGAACTGCGGGCCCGGAATTTCAAGTCAAGATCACATTGAACTGAATTTCGGGCCCGCATTGTTTTTGCTAATGGCTCATTCGGGCAGTGCAATTGCATACGAATGTTGTTTGGTATCAGTACGAATCGCAAATGCTTTTGCTCCCCTCCTCGACCGTCTCTCCTCGTAACTCCTTACGACGCAAAAGCTAACACAGATGGCATAGTCCTTGCGTTTAGAAACGGTTATTGAGAATGGTTTTTGAATCCCCCAAAGGTTTTTTTAGATCAAGGAGTAAAACATTATGAAACGCAATTTAATGAAATTTGGTTGTGCGGCAGTGCTTTTGGTGGGATCAACATCGATCGCGATGGCGCAAGATACGACTTCAACGACTAAAAAGGAAGTAGTCGTGAATAGTGATGGCTCATACACGGTTATTGAGTATCCGGTCGGAAAAGAGGTGATGGTAAACCTTTTGCCGGGATCGACGCTTGCGGGCGGTAAAGGCATGGCAAGGATTATTCGCGCGGCCGACGGGACAAAGGTTTACGTCGATGTCAGCGGAGTTCCGGCAACGACCACCAACTATTACGCGTACGCTGTCGATCCGGCTGGTGTCGCCACTGCGCTCGGGCCCGTCACATTTAAAGATGGAGTGGCGACGTCTGAATTCACCACGCCGCTGAATCAATTTATGGTGGTTCTTTCGCCTACCGAAGGTCTGACCGCTATCGATCCAACCACCGCCGTTTTTCAAAGCGAATTACCGACCGGTTACACGGTTGTTCCCAGACGGACGGGCGAAGTGAAAGCAGTTACGATAACGCGTACCACTACGGAAACGACGCCGGCCGCGTACGACGTGCCGCTATTAAACGTCTCAAGTTTTGGCGACAAGGAAAAGGAAGTCAAACTTAAATTTTCCGACGGTCTGGCGGCCAAAGCGTGGATCAACAGGCAAAAGGGCGTCAGTAAGATCAAATTAAAATTTGACGACCTCGATAAAGCTCCAATAAACACACGCTTCACGTTATGGGCTTCTTCGCCCGACGGTAAATACACCAAGCTGGGACAGGTGATAAATACCGGTAAGCGCGATAATGCGGAGATCATGAGTGAAACGGCTCTTGCCGATTTTGGTTTATTTCTAACCGTCGAAGACTCCGATGTCATGGTGCCTACAGGCAGAAACTATTCGACTTTTACAGTTACTGTTCCGTAACTTTAACCAAGCAATGAGTAAAAGAGCGAGGGATAATCAAATCTCTCGTTCTTTTTTTCATTTTCGTTGCTGCAATACGTGGAATACTTTTATTCCGCAAACAACTCCTGCAGTTTGGCTAACGTTTCTTTCTGTGCCACCGCGTCGATCTCGCCGATTTTTTTAACGAGGCGAACCGAATCGACCGTTCTTATTTGATCGAGCACAACCGATCTTTCGCCATTGAGGAATTGTGTTGAAACTCGCGTCGGATATTTTAGGTTTGTGGACGAAAGAGGGGCAATAATTACATTTTCGAGATTGGCGTTCATTTCGTCCGGCGAGATGATAACCGCCGGACGCGTATTTTTAGCGTCCTTCGAAGGCTGCGGATCGAGATTGACCAGATAAACCTCAAAGCGCTTCACCATTGCCACTCCTTTGCTTCAAACCGGGTCGCCGGGCCTGCGTCAAGCACCTGATCGTCGTCGCTATCGGCCAGAGCCTTAAAAGCCGCATCCCAATTCCCTCGCGGCTTTTTGGCACTACGGATCAGCAGCCCGTCGGGGTGAGCTTCGAGTTCGACCTCACCGGCCAACCGCGTTTCTTCAAGCATCATCTTCGGAATACGAATGCCCTGCGAATTACCGATCTGAATAATTTGAGCTTTCATAATTACATCGTAATTACATGCTGTCTTTGCGTCAAATATTCTTTTTCCTCTTGTTCATTCCCGTTCCTCTTTTTCCGTGGCAATCCTTCTTCGTCCATCGTCGGTTTAAATCTTTAACCACAGAATAAGATGAACGGGAAAGAACAAGAACGAAAAAGAGGGAACCCTTACGCAATCTTCTCCAGCCCATTCATATAACGCTGCAAGATTTCCGGCACGACAATCGAACCGTCTTCCTGCTGATAATTTTCGACAACAGCGATCCACGTCCGACCGACGGCTAGTCCTGAGCCATTCAGCGTGTGGACGAATTCCGGCTTCTCGCCGCCGCCTCGCCGAAAACGCATGTTCATCCGTCGTGCCTGAAAATCACCGCAGTTCGAGCAGCTCGATATCTCGCGATAAGTTTTTTGCGACGGCAGCCAGACCTCGATATCGTAAGTTTTCTTCGCCCCAAATCCCATATCGCCGGTAGAAAGCACAACAGTCCGGTACGGCAAACCGAGCAGTTGCAGTATCCGTTCGGCATTCGCCGTCAGCTTTTCGTGTTCGTCCTCGGAATTTTCCGGCAGTGATAATTTCACTAATTCAACCTTTTCAAATTGGTGCTGCCGTATCAGCCCGCGCGTGTCGCGCCCGTAACTTCCCGCTTCGCTGCGAAAACACGGCGTATAGGCGGCAAAATATTTCGGCAAATCTTTTGCGTCGAGAATTTCTTCAGCATAATAGTTCGTCACCGGAACCTCGGCCGTCGGTATCAACGCCAGTCCGCGTTCGTCGTTCAGAAAGAAAAGATCGTCCTCGAATTTCGGAAGCTGGTTCGTTCCAAAAAGGCTTTTTCGATTGACGATAAAAGGCGGCAAAGTCTCGGTGTAGCCATGCTCGGTCGTATGAACATCGAGCATGAAATTGACCAACGCCCGCTCAAGCCGGGCACCCGCTCCGTTCAATATCGCAAAACGCGAACCGGTAATTTTCGTCGCCCGTTCCAAATCGAGAATGCCCAGAGCTTCGCCCAGATCGACGTGGTCCTTCGGCTCGAACGAAAACTCCTTCGTCTCGCCCCATTTCCGAACCTCGACATTCGCCGCTTCGTCCTTCCCGACCGGCACATCGTCCGCCGGAATGTTCGGCAGATGAGACAGCAGATCGCGCATCGACGCTTCCTTTTCGTCGCGTTCTCGTTCAAGCTCCGTCTGCCTGTCCTTCAACCCCGCAACCTCGGCTTTTTTCGCTTCGTCCTCATCCAGTTTGCCGGCCTGCATCAACGCACCGATATCTTTACACGCCGAGTTCCG
>JANNGV010000061.1:0-6878 GCA_031404055.1 Chloracidobacterium sp. | reverse complement strand
GTGAGCGGTGGTCTCCATTGACCGAGCTTAGGAACGACAAGAATCCTAAAGCTAGATTCTACGTCTTCGACAGTTCCCTTTCCGAATCCGGCGTACTCGGTTTCGAATACGGCTACTCCGTCGTTTGCCCCGATGACTTGGTGATGTGGGAGGCCCAGTTCGGCGATTTCGCGAACGGAGCTCAAGTTATCATCGATCAATACATCGCCGCTTCAGAAGACAAATGGCAGCAGAAATGCCGGCTTGTGATGCTCCTGCCTCACGGCTACGAAGGCCAGGGACCCGAACACTCGTCGGCCCGATTGGAACGCTTTCTTCAGCTCTGTGCCGAAAATAACCTGCAGGTTTGTTATCCAACGACACCAGCCCAATATTTCCACCTGCTTCGCCGTCAGACAAAGCAGGAGATGGTCCGCCCTCTGATTGTGATGACGCCAAAAAGTTTGTTGCGGCTGCCTGCGGCGAGCTCGACAATGGATCAACTTACCGAAGGCGGATTTAATCCCGTCCTCGATGACGCAAAAGCCGCTAATCGCTCTGACGTGAGGCGGATAATTGTCTGCAGCGGCAAGGTATTTTACGATCTGGAAGCAGGCCGTGAAGAAGCTGTCGATTCTCGCGTTGCCGTTATCAGGCTCGAACAGTTCTACCCGTTCCCCGCGTCCGAATTGAAGGAGATCTTTGCGTCGTATCCAAACGCGACCCAGATTTTCTGGACACAGGAAGAACCGCAGAATATGGGTGGCTGGTATTTTGTCGAGAATAGGCTTCGAGCTATAAAGCCCGACAATGTCGAACTCCGGTTTGTCGGCAGATCAGCTTCAGCCTCGCCAGCCACCGGTTCGTACGCCATCCACGAATTGGAGCAAAAACAGATCGTAAACGATACTCTGATCGTTGACACGGACGAGATCTCGGCGGCAAGTGAACCGGAAGTTTCGGAAAAACTCGCACCGGCCGGAGCTTAAAAAGCTTGAATCCAAACCAACACTTTATTTTTTTGGCGAAGCGTGATTTAATTCGCTTCGCCAAATTTTTTTTCGGGTAGAAGCTCAAGATTCGTATCTTAGCTGCTGATGATTATGAGTAGATTGACAATCCCCCTGACCGCATTTCTTACCGCTTGCTGCATGTTTTCAGCTTCGTGCAGCGCCCAGAATGTTGCTCCCACGAAGGCGATTGCGGAAACGCGGCCGACTCCGACTCCGTTCCCCAAAGACGCGATCACGATCGCTGCGGTCGGCGACATAATGCTCGGTTCTACATCGATAAACGAAACATTCCTCCCGCCGAACGATGGCCGTGACAGCCTTAAGGCCGTAACGCCTATCATTACGGCGGCTGACATTGCGTTTGGTAATCTCGAAGGCCCGTTAGTCGACGGCGGAACCTCGACGAAGTGTCCGCCAACTAAGCCC
Source organism: Chloracidobacterium sp. (assembly GCA_031404055.1). GTDB lineage: Bacteria > Acidobacteriota > Blastocatellia > Pyrinomonadales > Pyrinomonadaceae > OLB17. Next base: position 5,460 of record JANNGV010000061.1, on the reverse strand, counting down.
TTGAAGCCCGGCGAAGAGCCGAAACCTATTCGCTGTTTCGCATTCCGATCACCCACCCGCTACGGAAAATATTTAAAAGCCGCCGGTTTCGATGTTTTGAGCCTTGCGAATAACCACGCGTTGGATTTTGGCGATCACGGAAGGGTGAGTACGCGTAAGATATTAGATGGATTGGGTTTAGCACACGCAGGAAGCGGCCGCGGAAAATTCGCAATGACGGTGGTCGAATCGAAAGGTAAGAAGATCGCGTTCGTCGCTTTTGCTCACAACGTAGTCGTGCCGAACGTAAACGAACTTGCTACCGCTGCCCAGCTAGTAAAAACTGCGAAAAAGAAGGCAGATCTTGTCGTTGTATCTTTCCACGGCGGGGCTGAAGGCGAAGCAGCGCAGAATGTGCCGCGTGCTACCGAGATCTACGTTGGCGAAAAACGTGGAAATTTGCCGTTGTTCGCAAAAACGGTCGTTGATGCGGGTGCCGATCTCGTGCTCGGGCACGGACCGCACGTACTACGCGGAATAGAAATCTATAGGGACCGGCTCATAGTGTATTCGATGGGAAATTTCGCTACCTACGGAATGTTTAACCTGAAAGGTGCACAAGGGCTTACAGGAATATTCGAGATCACATTAGGACTTGACGGTAAGTTCATTGGCGGAAAAATACACGCGGGAAAACAGGCGGGACGCGGTGTGCCAGAACTGGACGCGAACGGCGAGGCAGTGCTAAAGGTCCGCTCACTTTCGCAAACCGATTTTCCCGCCACAGCACCGAAGATCGCCGACGATGGTACGATCTCACCAAAATAACGGCTACTTTTTTTCTTTTTCGAACTGTTTGACCAGTTTGCCAGCGTGGTTTCGTGCAATGAGCGGAATCCGCTCATCGTTAACAAGACCCTGTAAAAACGGGATCATTTGGCTCGGATCCGAAATCTCGTTCCGGCGGATCATCGAATCAAGGGAATCCATAAGCTTTGGCGATTCTAACGGCTGGTTTTCACGCGCAACCGAAATATCGAACATCCAAATAAACTGATTGCCTATCTTTCGGTACTCGTCCACCAGCGATTTCGCATTCTTATTTTGGGTCCAGTTGAAGGTCGTATTACGCGTTTTGCCATCCCTGGTTAAACGCAACGTCATTGTTCCAAGGTGCGAAAAATCCTTTTCATATTGGTAGTTCTGGTCAGAGTTCAAGAAATTCAAAGCCGTCAAAGCCCCATTTATTCGATCGAGCGTTTTGGGTGAAAGTTGCAGCGGGTCGGAAATTAGCTCGTCATAACCCTTTTTCTGGAACGAGATTTTGCCCCTCCCCGATTCATCGTGTTCAATCAGAATCTTTGCAATAACAAAATCGGGCTGGGAAAATTCGTATTGATACGCGGGTACGAATGACGACTCTTTAAAAGAGTTAGGTCTCTTATTTAACCGTTCCTGCGAACCTTCTATGCTGTTTACAACAGGTCTTTCGTTCTTCTTGGGGAGCGGTGATACATCCGGGGCAGTTTCCTGGTCTTTAATTTTAGCTTGCGTTGGAGCGGGAGCCTTTTTAGACCCTGGCTTTCGCTTACGCGTTTGCGCAAAAGCCGGAAGCGAAGTAGCGATCACAATCAAGAGAAGCAATGCCTTTATTGTAAAAATTGCGTTCTTTTCCATGGGACGGGTAAATGAAAACACTTGATCTTATAGAGTCTAGCGCAGAGTTGGATGTGCGAAGAAGCGGCAAAGTTTGCAAATTCAGCGTTTGCCGTTAGGAAGGCTAGTCAAACTTTACAGAAACGATCTTGGATACGCCCGGTTCCTGCATCGTCACACCGTAAAGTGCTCGAGCCGCTTCCATCGTCCGTTTGTTATGCGTGATGACAATAAACTGAGTCTTTTCAGACATACCCGCGATCTTGCTGACAAATCGGCCGACATTCGCGTCGTCCAATGGGGCATCTACTTCATCAAGCAGACAAAACGGCGATGGCCTATATTTGAAAATCGCGAGCACGAGAGCGATAGCCGTCATCGCCTTTTCACCGCCTGAAAGGAGAAGTATATTTTGAAGGCGTTTGCCCGGTGGCTGGGCAACGATCTCTATCCCAGCTTCGAGGATATCGTCCGATTCGAGTAGGGTCATTTCTCCGCGGCCGCCGCCAAAGAGTTCGCTGAAAAACTCGATAAAATTGGCGTTTACGGCCTCAAATGCCTGTTTGAATTTGGCACGCGAACGCTCCTTTATCTCGCGCAAAGCTTCTTCGGCCGATTCGATGCTGTCGACGATGTCCTTTCGCTGCGAGGTTAGAAAATCAAGCCGCTCTTCGGTTTCGGTCAGCTCCTCAAGTGCAAGCATATTGATTGCGCCGAAGGCATCAAGGCGCTGCCGCTGGTCTTCTACAATAGCTTTGGCTACCTCGAGATCGAATTCCGCATCCAGTGTTTCTCCGTCGAGAATTTCAACAAGCGATAGATTGAGTTCGTGCAGGCACTTTTCGTTTAGGTTTTTTAGGTGTGTTACGGCCTCTGTTTGCCTAACCTCGATCGACCCTCGGGCATTCATCGCCTCCGCAGATCGGCGGTTGAGATCGGCAAGGCTTTTGCTCGCTTCATCCGCGCTTTCACGTGCAGCGTTTACTGACTCAACTGCCTGATTTAATTGGATTTGCTCGTTCGCTACATCGACCTCGGCCGAAGCGATACGGCCGGCGATCTCCGATACCGAAGACCGCATTTGCTTTATCTTTTCTTCAGTTTCATTGATCTCCAGATTGTGTAAATTGAGGCGGGTCACCATTTCCTTCACCTCGTTTTCAATCCGGCGAAGGGCAAACTGCACCGAACGGCGCCGTTCGCCGGAGGTTGCCGCGTGCGTCCTCTTTTCGTTTAGAACGGCATTTTCGCTATCCGATTCGAGGCGGGCGGCGTTTAGCTCTTGCGAAATAAGGGCCATTTCATCCGCGACGGACGTCCGTAGTTCTTCCGCACTTGAGCCACTGGATCCGGCTTCGCCCAATTTTGAGTTAACCTGCTCGATCTCTGACCTAATTTGAGTTAACTCAGAGGCAACTACATGCCTATGGCGATCGGCACGTTCTATCTCCTGCAGAGTCGATTTTTGCTGAAGTTCGATGCCGAGAAGGCCGCGTTCAACCTTGATGAGAAGCGATTGTAGATCAACCGTTTTTTCTTCTTTATCGACAAGTAACTTGCGATCGATTTCGCATTTGGACTCCGCCGCCGCGATCTCTTTGGAAAGTTTATCAACGGCTTTTCCGAGCCCGGCAAGTTCCCGCTTGAAGGCAAGAAGCGACGAGTTTTTTGCGTCCGACGCCGCGTTTCCGCCGATAAAAAGCTTGTCGGCAACGATCATCTCGCCATCGTAATTGATCAATATATCGGCGTTCTTTTTTCCTTTGGATTCAAGGTTATCGACCAGCTCAGCCGATAGTTCACGCGGAAAAACGCTTTTCAGAGCGGCAACAAGGTCGTCAGAAGCACCCAGATGATCGGCAATTGTTAAGCCGCCGCGTGAAGCCGCCGCCTTAGTCAATACTGAGTGGCCGACGACTAGAGTTGCAATACGGCCGGTTTCGTTTTCTCCAACCCACGCACTGACTTTACCGGCATCCGAGCTCGTTTCTACCAAAACCGTCTGAAGATAGTTACCCAAAAGGCTTTCAACCGCTTTTTCCGCCCGTTCGTCAACGTTTAGAAAATCAGCCAGAACACCGGTCAATGAAACGCCGATCTTGTTTTGCTCGGAGAAAAGTTTTTGAACCTGTGGATCGTAAACAGCCCGGTTTTCTTCGAGTTCACGCAATGTTTCAAGCCTGTGTTTTTTTCGGGAAAATTCTTCATAAAGTTGCTTTAATAATTCTTCCGAGCGTCGCAGTTTCTCGCGGGCGTTGGCCGAGACGATAAGGATCTCTTTCTTTTCGGCATTCAGATCGTTGAGCTTTTCCTGTTCGGCGTTAAGTTCCACGGTGATCTTGACTGCTTCAGCCGAATGTTCGGCAAAAGTCTGATCAGCTCTAACTCCTTCACGTTCAAGACTTTTCGCACGCTCGTCCAGACGTTCGAGGTTTAAATCGAGCTGGCGGCTCAGCTCGCTGAAACGCTCGACAGCTGCCGTGTGCTGGAGAAGCGAGCCACGACACGCTTCAAGCCGCGTTTCAATATCCTTTACGACATCAATTTTTGCGGACCAAAGCTTTTCGGCCTCGACCAGCAAAAGACGCGAGGCATCGGCATCGGCATTCTCCTTTTCCTCGTCGACTTTGAGGCGGGCGATCTCGGAATCAGCCAATTTCAGACGCTCTTCGACGGATGTATTTTCCGAATGGAGTGTCTGCAGGCGATTGTTCAAACCGACGATCGATTCGGATTGATAGCGGTGCTCCCGGTTTGCACGGTCTCTTTCAAGAGCGTTTTCGGCGTGCTGGCGTCGTATCTGGGCCAGGCTTTCTTCGGCGGAACGAGCGGCCTCGGTCGCTTCTCGGAAGGCTTCTTCCATCCGGGCCACGCGATTAGCGAAATCTTTTTCTACTGAAGTGGCATCGTCAAGCCCGTTTCTCAAGGCGTCGATCAACGCCGAGTAGTGATGGCCTTCGGCAGCGAACAATTGCCGCAGTTGAATGCGAAATTCTTCCTGTAAAGCTATGAACCGGCGTGTCTTACCTGCTTGACGGCGGAGCGAATTTGCCTGCTTGTCGATTTCTGAGACGATATCGGAAATCCGGCCAAGATTCGATTTTGCGGATTCGAGCCGGGCTTCGGCTGCTCGTTGGCGGGTACGAAATTTGGAAATTCCCGCCGCTTCCTCGATAAGATTACGTCGATCCGACGGCTTTGCCGAAAGGATTTGGCCAATGCGGCCCTGCTCGACAATGGCGTAATGAGCACCGGAGAGGCCGGTACCGGCAAAAAGATCCTGAATATCGCGGAGGCGGCAGTTTTTGCCGTTGAGCTGATATTCGCTTTCGCCCGACAAATAAAGGCGGCGGGTGACGGAAATGGCCTCGCCGGGGGCGAAATCGAGAGCAACCGAACGCGGACGCCAGTGCCGCTTTGTCTTTATCGTCCGCTCTACGGTCTGGATCGAGCCAACCTGCGCTGCCTGAACCTTTTCTACTTCAAATTCTTGATCGTGAAACCCTTTTGACTCAATAACAACCGAGGGGTCATGGCCGTTCCCGGTTTCGGAGGCCTCGATGGCATCCATATTGACGGCCTTGTCGTCGAAGGCATTCAGGGCCTCGTCGATATCGTCCAGTTCCTCTTCCTCGGCGTTCGAAAACTCTTCATCACGGACAAGGTGAAGAACGACCTCCGCCATTCCGCTTGGTTTGCGGTTTTTCGAGCCCTGAAAGACGACATCCTTCATCTCGCCGCCGCGCAGGGATATTGCCCGCTGCTCGCCTAAAACCCAGGATCCCCGGTCAGGTAACGCACGTTGCCGTGCACGTGCGCCAGGGA
>JANNGV010000060.1:0-9979 GCA_031404055.1 Chloracidobacterium sp. | reverse complement strand
GCAAATAATCCCGCGGCGGCTTTGGCGGCGATATTCTTCGAGCGCGCAAGCTCATTTATTCCGTAACCGGCAATAATGCACATCGGGAGCAGAAACGACAGGGCAAGCCACGGCGTCTTGTATGGAATAATTGTATACGCGGCAAGAAGGCCGAAAGCCCACAGACCGGTGAACATTGCGACGCGGTGGCGGGATTTGATAAACGCGATTACCGTACTAAGCACTGAAAGGATAAGTATCGGTGCCTCTATCTTTCTTCCCCATTCGAGATAACCCCAGGTGCCGTTCTGCGTATGGTCCTTGCTGCCGGTTTTGGTCCAGATAGTGTACGCGTCGATCGCCTTTTGTATGCCTTCGGGATAGGTAAAGAACGATGAGAAAAACAAAACAAAAACGTAGATAAAAACGGTCGCGACAGCGGCGGATATCAGCAAGAGATCGGTTCCTTCGCCAAGCGCATTGCGAAAATTTGTCCAGGTCATAGTGCCGCCAGCCGGCTCGTACAGTTCGCCCTCAACCGCGTCTTTTCTGTAGATCTTTTGCCACACCCAAAGTGAGAGGCACGCAATCAGCATCGTACCGATGGTAATAAACGCCGTCTCTTTGGTCGCAAACATCAATGCCACCGACGCGGACGCAAGCAGCAGATATATTGGCCGCCCATTGTTCCACGCCAAAAGCATTCGGATAACGAAAAAAACAAGCACGGCTTCGACGATTAAAAAACCCAGGCGAAACGCCCAGACGGCCGTCGTATTTTCGCCGCCCAAATAGAGCGCAAGGATAAGCGACGACGGCAGAAAGCTCACCAGCAAAAGCAGGACCATCCACGCTATCGCAAACGGACCGGCCTTTGGTTTTTCAATAAAAAACAAGACAGCGACGACGATCGCGAGACTTAAGAAAACAAAGAAGATCTCGTGAATAAAGTAACGCGAAATGAAGACCATTCCCGGCGACAGGGCAATGCAAAGCCCGGCAAAAAGGCTTCCGATCTTGCCGATGTAACGCCTCAGAAAGAATACTAATATGACCGTCAAAACGCCGAAAACCGCAACGCTTGCCCGAACAGAAACTGTCTCGAGCCCAAAGACCTTCGCAAAGGCGAGCGAGATGTAATAAAGCGTCGGGCCGTGATAATTGGCCGGATCATATCTATATACGCCATCGCGAAAAAGCGTGGTGAGAAAAAACCCGTTGACGCCTTCGTCGTGGTGAAAAGGCTTTAATGCGAGGGCAAAAAATCGTAGAAATATGGCAACGGCAGTGATGAGGGAGCAATTCAGCAGCCAGATGTAGTCGGTTCCTTGTTGCTCGTTGGTCGTTTGTGGTTCGTTGTTATCGTTAAATTGCATCACAGAATGAGGCACACTCCCTACCGGTCGTGTTTCCGCCTGTTACTTTACCTTATAGACCTTATACTGCCCGGCCTCGGCAATTACCGAAAATTTCTTGAAAAACTGCTCGTTGGCGGCAACTGAACTGCGCTCTTCGGGCGATATTAATACGTACTCAATGCCATATTTTCGCATCAACTCATCGGCATTCGCACCGCCGGAATATATGCTTTTTACATCCATTTCGCGGGCCGTATAGTCGATGCCATGCGAGCCGAGATGTCCCGGATAACGCATTAGCGATTGGCGTCCGGTCAAAACAATTGCCGAATTATACGTCGGTGCATTCAAGAACAAAGCACGCGGCGCGGTCGATCTCTTGATCCGCTCGGTAACGATTACCGCATCGGCATCAAACACGCGATTCTTAATTTGCCACGAGACAGTTCGCCATACATCGATAGAACCCGAAAATATTAGAACAATAAAACAAGCCGCCGCAACGATCTTTAACCCAGCCGCCTTTTGCCACATCCACGACAACGCATACGCAACGAACGGTAGCGAGCCACCGTACCAATAGATCAAAACCTTGATATTGTCCCATTCCCACGGTGCGCGTTTGGCGACATTTGAGACGAGAAAAAGAAATGCGAAGGGAAGATAGAATAGCAAAAGGGACGAGGAATGAGGGATGAGGGATGAGTCCATCGCTTTTTGCCCCTTACCTTTTGTCTTTTCACTTTCCTCATTCTTTACGGCTTTGCGGCCTCGCGGGAAATTTGTCAGATAAGCACCGACCGCGAGAAGAGGAATCAAGATCCCCGTATTTTTTATCCAGAACCAGACAAAATTCGTCTCGCCGGAATCCCACCCGAAGTGCCACTCGAAGAATTTTGTGGTCTCCGTCGCACTTCCCGATATCGACCACAGGAGTTCAGGAAATGCGACAATTGCAACACAGACAGCAAAGGTCGTCCATTCAATAATGCGACCTATCTGAGGTTTCAAGATCAGAAGAAAAAGACTTACCACGAAGAGAACAAACAAACTATGTAAATGGATGAGTACAAGCATTCCCGCGATCAAGCCTGTAATCATTAATGCAGGGGAAATGCTTATCGTCCAAAACGAAATTCTACTTCGTTGATCGCCTTCAATGACTAAAGGAGTCGGTGTTTGATCTGTGTCTGTTTCGAAACTGAATATCCGCCAAAGCACCCCGAGAACGATCAACGTCAGCGGCATGCCCAGCAGCAAACTTCGCTGCGTCATAAACAGCGTGACCAACGAGTTGCCCCAACGGAAATCCGGGCCGATGGTGTAGTCCTTCGGGATCTGCCAAATAAACTCCGACAAACCCTTCGCCTGCGCGCCGAAATCGCCAAAAAACCAAATGAAGCCAAGCCCGCCGCTGAGAAATAAAAGGGCCGGGGCGATCTTACTGGCCAGGCGGTCGTTTGTGAGTTTCAAAACAAATCTCTCAAGGATCACCAACAGCGAAAACGCCCACGCGACATTTTGCACAAGCATCGCGTCCTTTACGCCGATTCCGAGTTTCATAAACGCCGCCGTCACAAAATCCGCGATGAAAGGGTACGAAAATCTTGCTCCCGCAAACGAAGGATTCTGCGGCGGGAAATTCGCCCCGTCGGTAAAACTGAATATGGCGCCCAGATGAAACGGCAGATCGCCGAGATTGTTAGAGCCGCCAGTGAAAATACCCTGATCGGTTTCGATCATCGTCCGGTCGAAAAAGAAAACGAAGAGCAGCAGAAACACGGCGTAGTAAAAACCCCGCAGGCCTTTCGTCCAGGTTGCTCCCTGCAGCTTTCCCTTCGCTTTGGCCCAGTCGTGCCGAAATGTTTTTCGCCGGTCACCGCTAAGTATTAATTTCAGAGGAATGACGGTGACGACAAGCGATACAAGAACCGTCGCCGCATTCAATCCAAAAAACATCGCCAACACAAAACTCAACGTGCCGAAAACAGCCGAGCCGATCACTGTACCGGTCGCCACGCGCCAAATAAAAGGCTCATCGTTCTCGATGAGATACGTTAGGGCAAATCCACCGGCTGCGATGGCGATAATGAGCAGCAAAGAAAGGAGCATAGAAAAATGGTTTATTAACTCTCGAATAACTTAACCCAATTTAACTGACAGTTAAAGTTTGCGGACACAGTCAAATTTTTTGGCAAAATGCATCACCTTACGCTATACTTTCTTGAAAATCCATTACCGATTCGAATACCTCTGTTTTCGTAGGCACCAGATATGAAATATTCAACCATTTTCCTTCTCGCCCTTCTATTGCTTGTATTAACTTCGGCTGGAATCTCCCAGGACTCGCCATTTCGGAGAATGGAGATTATAACGACCTTGCAGCGCCCGCCCGTTGTCACAAAGGGGTTTGCCATGCCGAGTTCGCAAATAAAAGACTTTCAGGTTTTTAGCCCCGATTCAGGAATTGTTTTCACGTCGGATTCCCTTTTTCGCACGGGTGATGGAGGAAAGACCTGGCTGCCGCTGTCAGTTCCCAAATCGGTCAACCAGCTGATCGGAACGGTTTGGTTTGCAAACGAACGCGAAGGAATGGTTTTACTTGCCGACGCTAAATCATCCCGCATCGAAACGGCAAGCACGACAGATGGCGGATTATCCTGGGCAAAGAACGCCATCGAGATCGAAAATGCTGCGGAATACGAACTTGACCTGGCAAGCTTTACACTTACAGGTGATATCGATGGCATCATCGAACTATCGGCACGAATTCCAACGAGCTCGAATTTCACCGGGCAAGCCGTTTATAGATCGGGCGATGGCGGGCGATCGTGGCAATTCATCAGCCGGTCAATCGAGCCCCGCAGCGACATCGAAGCTTCGGCTAGATCACAAAAAGGCGCATGGACCCTTGAAACTGCCGGTGAGTGTTCGGGACATAAGACGGGATGCGTGCAGGAAACAAAGCTTTACATTTCCGAAAAGGATGTAACGCCCCCGCAATTGATCGACCTTCTTAAACGCGAAAAAGAGATGATCGCGAAAGAGTCTGCAAAAACACCTATGTTCGCCCTGCCGCCCGGCGGATCGACTCGGATAAGCCTGGGCCGCGGTTTTGATAAATGTACCAACGGCAGCGTTTCGCAGATGCAGACGTGGTGGGACAACTCCTATTTCTTTGACGCGAACATATATTTCAGTGGGCGAAACCGGGCATGTTCACAGACACTTTCGGCATCTTGGGTAAATCAGGTGTCCGCTATGGGATGGGGATTGATACCTACGATAGTGGGCTACCAATCTCCGTGTTCGGTCTGCACCACATGTCAAAAGCACAGCTTTGACACGGCTGCCGCCGAAACTCAGGGCCGAGGCGAAGCCGACATAGCCATCGCCGATGCTAACAATATCGGTCTGACAACCGGCACGGTGCTCTATTATGACATGGAACGCTACGACGAAACTGCCGGCACGCCCGGCTGCCGCACGGCATCAACGGCGTTTTTAAAAGGTTGGACGGAGCGCGTTAAGGAACTCGGCTACAAATCGGGCGTTTACGGATCGCCGAGGAATGCGATCGACGATTGGCAGTTTATGCCACCGGCAAGCCGGATGGACGCTGTTTGGATGGCGCGGTGGGACAACGTGCCGTCAGTTTGGACCTATGTATCGTTTGCAAACTTTCCGGCAAATGTATGGGATAACCACCAGCGGATCAAACAATGGCAGGCCCCGCATAACGAAACATGGGGCGGTGTGACATTTAATATTGACGGCAATATCGCAGATGCCCCGGTCGCGGGCATACCGGTCCCGAAAAACAAGGTTGCGGATTTCGACGGCGACGGCAAGACCGACATCAGCGTCTTTCGCCCAAGCACCGGGCAGTGGTTTGTTTCGGGCACACTTGGGCCGACGTTCAGTATTTACGAGTTCGGCGCGGCGGCGGACATTCTGGCTCCCGGCGATTTTGACGGCGACGGAAAGACCGATTTTGTCGTATTTAGGCCGAGCGACGCAACCTGGTATCTGCGGACAAAAGGCGGAACTTTTAACACGCGGCAGTTCGGCGCGACCGGCGATATACCTGCCCAGGCCGATTACAACGGCGACGGAAAAGCAGATATTGCGGTCTTCCGCCCATCGACCGGCCTTTGGTACATCTCATACAGCGACAGCCTGAATAGTTTTGCTACGATCCAGTTTGGCGAGAACGGAGATAAGCCGGTTGTTGCCGACTACGACGGCGACGGCAAGGCCGATATTGCCGTATGGCGTGCGTCCAACGGCACCTGGTATGTTCAGGGAAGCGCAGGAAATTTCTTCACCGCGATCTGGGGAGTCGCAACCGATCTTCCTGCCCAGGCCGATTATGATGGCGACGGCAAGGCCGATTTCGCGGTATTCCGCAGCGGCACATGGTACGTGCTGCGAACGACGGCCGGAATGCTGATACAGCAATTCGGGGTCGAAGGTGATGTTCCCGCCACCGGAGATTTTGATGGCGACGGGAGATACGATATCGCCGTGTTCCGGGCTTCGAACGGTAACTGGTATTTGAGCCAGAGCCAGAGTGGCTATGCGGTCAGAGAATTCGGAGTGCTGAATGACAAGCCGATTCCGGCTGCGTATCTGCCGCAATAGGGGCAAAAACCGCTCTTATCAGCGAACTCTGCGTCCATCTCGGCGATCTCGGTGTGAAAAGTGAGTTGAGAATTCTTCAACACTGATATAACGCGGAGGCGGCTTCGCCTAGCCACACCCGTTTACGGCGTGGTGGTAATCGAATAAAAGATGGCAGGGCGTTTTAACGTCCTTAATTTTTGGCATCAGCCGCCGTGAGCCTCACAGGTAAGGACGTTAAAACGCCCTGACGAAATCGCGTTGCTTCTAGCCACGCCGTGAACGACGTGGCTATGCTCAAACTCAACCTCTGCCCGTTTGCTCCTTTCGTTTCACATATTCCGGAGAATTGGGTACAATTACGGTTTTGGCTTAGGCCTGTATTTTGAACCGTGATCCGGAACTAATTTTATGCTGCAAGCAGGAATCGTTGGGCTGCCAAACGTAGGAAAATCTACACTTTTTAATGCTCTAACAGCGCAGGAATCGGCGCTTGCGGCAAACTATCCGTTTGCAACAATAGAACCGAATGTCGGCATCGTTCCCGTTCCAGACGACCGCCTCGCGGTGCTCGAAAAAATGAACAAGGCCCAAAAGACGATACCTGCAACCGTCGAGTTTGTGGATATCGCCGGTCTTGTCCGCGGGGCGTCAAAGGGCGAAGGCCTCGGCAACCAGTTTCTTGCGACAATTCGCGAAACCGACGCCGTTATACAGGTTGTCCGCTGTTTCGACGACGATAATATCGTCCATGTCGAAGGCTCGGTCAATCCCATCCGGGATATCGAAACGATCCAGATCGAGCTAGCGTTGGCAGATCTGACATCCGCTGAAAAACGCCGCGAAAAAGCCGCCCGTGCGGTAAAGGCCTCTGGCGATAAAGCTGCAAAAATTGAGATCGACATACTAGACAAGATCATGCCGCTCCTCGAAGAGGGCCGCCCGGCACGTGCAGCCGATCTGACGGACGATGAACGGGCGGTCGTACGAACGTGGTTTTTTCTGTCGACCAAGCCGACGATTTACGCCGCCAACGTCGATGAAGCGACGCTTGCCAATCCCGATGCAAACGCTCATGTTGCCGCCGTCAAAAAGCACGCCGAAAGCGAAAAGGCGGATGTCGTCGTCATTTGTGCAAAACTCGAAGCGGAATTGGTCGCGCTCGATGTTGCCGAGCGTGACGAATATTTAAAGGACCTCGGGCTGAGTTCAAGCGGCGTCGATAAGCTTATCAAAGCGGCCTATCACATGCTCGGATTAATGAGTTTTCTGACCGCCGGTGAAAAAGAAGTGCGCGCGTGGACGATCCCGATGGGAACAAAAGCCCCGCAAGCGGCCGGCGAGATTCACACCGATATCGAACGCGGCTTTATTCGCGCCGAGATCGTCTCGTACAACGATATTACCTCCTGCGGCTCACACAACGCCGCCAAGGAAAAAGGCCTCGTCCGGTTAGAAGGCAAGGAATATATTATGCAGGAAGGAGACATAGTTAACTTTAGATTTAATGTGTAGATGATTCCGACTTTTGTCTGATATACTTTTACCGATGTTTCGCCACCGGCTTATTTCAAAGTTCACCGCCATTTTCGTGACGGCATTCATATGCCTGAACGCAGGCGGAGCGCTTTGCGTGGCTTACTGCCAGGCAATTGAAATAACCGCGGAACCGGAACATTGTCCGCTTAAGAAAACTGAAAAGCACTGCGACAAGAAAGATCAGCAGAACAACGATTCGGACACGATAGCGACGGCACCCGGTGAAATGGATTGCTGCCCGCTTACCGTCAGTTTCCTTGCGGCGCCGGTTGAAAGCAAAAACTTTTCGTTCGATTCGATTGGCCCGGTTTTAGTTCAAGAGTTTTCACTCAAGCCAACTTTTTTCGCCAACCAGAAAATTTATCGATCCGACGTAACGTATCGCGGCCCTCCGCGTGACCAGCGAATCAACCGCCTTAAAAACTGCATTATCCGGATTTAGAAACAAGCCTCACGAGTAGATTCGAGCAAGAAAGTTGTTCGAAATCGGAGAATTGCCGCGCTCGAAAATCGGCGATTCCATACTGTAAACCAGTTTCTAACATTTGGAGAGATTAACATCATGAAAAAGAGAATAATTGCGTCGCTTGCGATCCTCGCCGTCTTCGGACTTGTGATCGCAACCTACGCCTACAATCAAACGACGAATACGGAGTCAGCAAAGGCTTCGTGCTGTAAGAAAAGCGATTCCTGCCCGATGAAGGCAAAGATGAGCCACGAACCGACCGGCGAACATGCCGGCAAGTCGTGTCCGATGAAAGCCCAAACAGCCAGCATGACGACGGCTGGCGAACATAGCTGCTGCGATTGCTGCGGTGATTCATGCCCGATGAAGAAAGATGGTGGGGCAAAGGCTACGGCCGCTTCCGCCACCGAAGAAGGCAAGGATTGCTGTGACAATTGCGATTGCTGCAAGGATAAGCAGGAAACTGCTGTTTAGCATGCGAATGGGAACACGGGTTTGCCCGTGTTCCCTAACCGTTAGAGGTTCCGAGAATGAAACAACTTTTAATTGCGATTTCGTTCGCCTTGCTATTCACCGGGTTTGCGAAAGCCCAACCGCAGAAGCAGACAAAGCTGAAAGGCCAGGTCGTATGCTCGGTCTGTTGGTTCGAGGCTACCGACCGGAAAAAGACGCCGTACGGGAACGCGGCCGACATCAAGTGCGCTCTTGATTGTTCGGAGGAAGGTTTGCCGCAGGCTCTTGCGGTCGAGGACGCCAAAGGATTTACGCTTTACACGTTGGAGAAAGGAGCCTTTAAGACGAACGGCAAGGATTTTCTCGATATTGTGCCGAACATGGTTGAGATCGAGGGCGATGTCCGGATCGAAAAGGACAAACGGTTCCTCAAGGTAAACTCGCTCAAAGTTCTCGACGAAAAGCGCGTAAAGCCTGTTCCGGTGTCCGATGACGCGGTGCTTGCGTTAAAAGACCTGACCGGAGCAAACCAGAGCCTCGCCGGCTATCGCGGACGTGTTGTCGTATTGAATTTCTGGGCGACATGGTGTGAGCCGTGCAAGAAAGAAATGCCTGATCTTTCGTCGATCCAGAACGATTACGCCGCTCTCGGCGTTCAGGTCATTGGGGCCGCCGGCGACGAAGCGGGCGAATCTGCAAAGGTTTTGAAATTCATCCGCGAATTTAAGGTGAATTTCCCCGTGTGGGTCGGCGCGACCACGGACGATATGCAGCGATTTGGCGTTGGCACAGTACTGCCCGCGACGGTCATTGTCGATCGGGAAGGCAAGATCGTTTGGCGCGAGATCGGTATTATCAAGCCGGATGTGTTGCGAAAGGAACTCGACAAACTGCTTCTCCCGAAAGTAAACGAGGCAGCAAAAGTCGCGAAAGCGGAGAAAAAGAAAACGGCAAATACTTCGCTTGTACCCGCCTGACCTGTCTGACCGGGCGAAGGCCAGGCTGTCCGGGGGACAGCCGATAACCCAAAGAAATTCACCGCCGGTATCCGGCTGTTGACCGGACAGGTCGACCGGGCCGCGGTGCGCGCGACGCTGATTTATCGCTTGCATCCGCGATTCCACGTCGGCATCGAATACAATCCGAAGGTCGGTGAGGTGCATCCGCTGATCACCTTCATTCCGGTAACGGAAACGAAGAATCGGCCCGCGATTATCTTCGGCATCAGCTCCGACCGCATCGGCACTCCGGAAGGCACATCCGTTTACTTGACCGCCAGCAAGGACATCCAACATTGGACCGGGCTGCCTATTGCTCCGTACGGCGGGATCGTGTACAGCTCTTATGACAAAAAGTTTCGTGCGATCGGCGGGTTAAGTATACGCATCAGAGACAACCTTACGTCACTGATCCAGTTTGACGGCGTGAAGGTTCATCCCGGAATCACGTACTCATTCAATGATACGCACGGATTGACGTTTTTGATGATCCGCGGAACACGCCCGGGCATGACCTACACCTATTCTTTTTAGTTTCGATTTCACGCTTGGTGGTCTCGGTG